>JAOINQ010000039.1 GCA_028139685.1 Betaproteobacteria bacterium | reverse complement strand
AATAACGCTCGATATTTTCTATAACATCACCAATTGTCGCACCTAAAAATGGGTGTTCGGGCACGCTAATAATAAACCAATTTTGAAACTCCGGTTTACCTTCGAGTTCAGGGTACTGACCCCATCCTTTATAATCAGGACCCCAATGGGATAGCAAAAATGTATCCTCTGACTTTATAATCTGATTCAAATTTTTGACTAGTCCACTTTTTACATCCAAATACACACCACCAATCTTAAAGAGCAGAAGGTAACGAAATAAATCTGCCCGAGTACCGCCATAACCAGGATCTATCCTTTGGTACATCTCAAGAAAGTAATCCCCGTAATTGTCTGAAATAAAATCAGCAACGTCAGACTCAGAAAAAAAAGTGTACTCCCAGTCCGGATGATTCTCCTGGATTTTTTCTATATTTTTCCGGATGTCAGAATGTAACGCAGCTAGCGAAGAGTAAGTTTGAAAAATTTTTTTAGGGATAGCCATCAATAAATTACAAATGCTCAGTGTAGTTTGATTTTAATTAACTCTTATTTTCGTGAGGCATCTTTACAATTAGCTCCGCAGGGATATTTAAAAACCTACAGATTGACTCGGTATCTTTCTCCTCAGAGACATCAATAACTAATAATTTTCCAGTGGACCCCATGAAATATTTTTTAATTTGATTATTTCGCTCTTCATACATTTGAATGTAATAATCCTTGTCAAACAATTTATCCCATCTCGTTTCTAACTTATTACCCTTGTTAAAATTTGTTAGAATCCGACGATGATTGTTATGCAAATAACCAGGATACAAGTATCTAAATTTCGTCAGTAGATCCTTCTCAGTTAGGTTGTCCACCTGACTGAGGTTAAAAATTTTTTTTGTAAAATTAATCATTGAAGTGAACCATTGCTCAGAGTCCCTTTCTGTCAGAATAAATCTAGAATTCGGAAAAAGCACATCTGCGACTACGTAGGTTTGATCCTGCGAAAAAGGAAGGTCTTGAAATGCATCAAATTTTGAGACAAAAGAGCGAAATTCATCGTAATTAGTACAAAATACCTGTTTGGTAAGTCGAGCTTCTTGCTCTTGTTGGTGTGGCATTGAATACCCATACAGGCGCAAAACTTGCTCCATCGTGGTCGTGCCAGTCTTGTTGTACCCAACAACAAAAATCTTATTGAAATTTTTGTTACTTAGAACCGCAGGCCTGATGTTTCTTGTAAACTCTTCCGATTTCATTGACAGATCCAGTAATATCAGGGAAGTTATAATCTATAGTCATCTTATAGCAATTTACTTGCTATTTACATCAATACATACTATCGAAAATTAATTCGGATAATAATGATATTTTTTGACTGTATGAAAAATAAAAACTTCACTAATTTACTTATCGTAAGAAATAAAATTGGCTTCAACTAAGTAGTCAAATACACGCCTTGCACATTTTGAAGCAGACTCTTTTTCAGTATCCAAAGTTACTTCGGGGGCAAGAGGTTCTTCGTACGGACTATCAAGCCCAGTAAAATTCGTTAATTCACCTGATCTCGCTTTCTTGTACAAACCTTTTGGATCTCTAGCTTCAGCAACTTTTAAAGATACCTTTACGTATATCTCAATGTATTTGTTCTTTAACAAAGATCGCGCTTTGTCCCTAGAAGCCTTAAAAGGAGATATAAAAGTTACAAGGGTAACTATACCTGCATCGCAAAACATCTCTGCAATATATCGAGTACGGCGAAGATTTTCTTCTCGATCTTGTTTCGTAAAAGAAAGATCCGAGTTCAAACCAGCTCTAAAAATGTCTCCATCTAAAATGTAACTATGATTTTTTTGCTCGATAAGCAGTTGATATAATTCATTTGCAATTGTAGTTTTTCCTGCTCCTGATAAGCCTGTAAACCATACAACTACTCCCTTTTGGTTGTTAAGTTGTTCCTCAGTTTGTTTTTTTAGTGATGAATCTTTGCAAATTTTATTCAACTTTTTTTTCATAGAAACATGGTAAAAATTGGTTGTCGTAGAACAAAAAAAAACCGCCTATATGGCGGTTTTTTCTTATACTTCGTTTTGTTATTACTTAGCAGCGATGTACATTGTAACTTCAAAACCAAAACGTAAATCTGTAGCAACTGGCTTGGTCCACATAATATTTCTCCTGAAATTTAAGTAATGTTTCATTTATGGTAGCAGAGCACTATTTTAAAACTATCGAGTAAACGCTGAAAATACTCTAATGAAAATCATTAGGGTGACTACCTCACAGTTATATTCATATTGCAAAACGTACCCAGAAGCATGTTGCTAACACTAATTGGATTCTTTTTTTTCCTCCAAAGGGGCCCCGAATCCACGCCTTTTCCGAATGATTCTTTTCTCCCCTGTTCTACCAAAACCCCGCGGACCCGCCACTTTGCGATTTGGTCCAGTATAACGCTCATATATAAAAGACGACCCTGAGCGTAATCCTCTTATAAAAATAAAAGTAAATATTACGATTAATCCAATTAAAATCCCTTTTATCATGATCGATTCTCTCCTTTCTTGAATGAAAAAGTCCGCAAGTTGATTGTATTACGTACTTTTCATATCAAAATGGTGTCGATGGGGAGACTTGAACTCCCACGGCTTGCGCCACTACCCCCTCAAGATAGCGTGTCTACCAATTCCACCACATCGACCCGTTTCAATTTTGTTTTAGTCAGGTATTTTTGAAGCACCACTACCTGTCTCGTTATTACTCTCCTCATCTGGGATCACGATGGAATCCTCTTCTTGAGCAGTCCCTTCAGGAATTGCCTCCATAATTCCAACGGGAGCACTTGTTTCTACATTCGGTCCTTTGTTTGTATAGGCTAGCGCCAGGGTCGTGAGGAAAAAAACAGTTGCCGCAACTGCTGTAGAACGAGAAAGAAAGTTCGCGGAGCCTGCTGCGCCAAAAACAGAACCAGCACTTCCAGAACCAAAGGCAGCTCCCATATCTGCACCCTTTCCCTGCTGCAAAAGAACTAGCACTACAATCGAAATTGCCGATAACACTTGTATTGTCATTAAAACAGAATATAAAACTGGCATACCATTTCCTCTTACTTTTATTGCTACAAACTTCTGCCTGCTAGATTTCCTAATAGTTTACCAAAGGTTTCCATAGAAACAGAAGCCCCTCCTACAAGAATCCCGTCAACGTTTTCCTGATTAACAATCGACACAACGTTTTCAGAATTTACACTTCCCCCATACAGAAGAGATATATCTTTAGCCAAACTCTTACTCATAAAACTCTCAAAAAATGTCCGTAATTCACCATGCATTTCCTCAATATCGGACTCTTTGGCAACGTTTCCAGTTCCAATTGCCCATACTGGTTCATATGCAAAACTACATTTTCCCAATAGGTCCGAACCTAGAAAGGATGCTATTTCTTCTATTTGGTTTTTTACAAAATGAACCGCCGACCCATTTTCCCTTTCTTCAAGCCCTTCCCCAACACAGACTAGCGGTGTTATCCCACTTTTCAGCAGATTACACGCCTTTCTTGCAACTATCTCATCTGTTTCCCCAAAATATTTTCTGCGCTCGGAATGGCCAACAATCGAAAACTTACAGTCAAATTCAGATAGCATCTGGGCATTAATTTCACCGGTAAATGCTCCCGAATCTTCCCATTGACCAACATTTTGCGCCCCTATGCAAAAAGGAGCATTATCCAACCTTGAGCTGAATTGAAAAAGATAGATTGCGGGTATAGCAATACCACAATAAAAATCGACTGAATTGAGGTCCTCCAACGTGGAAAATAATTGCTCCAAAAATACTTCGTTGCCTTGAACCGAACCGTGCATCTTCCAGTTACCAATTACTATGGTTTTGTTTTCCTGAAACATCACAGTGACAAAATTACCCGTCTGACCCCTCAGAGGCCTCTACCTCGTTCTTTTCAGAATCAGCAGGCTTGTCTTTCTCTTCATTGAGCAATGCTTTCATAGACAATCTCAGCCGGCCTTTGTCATCTGCCTCTATGACCTTAACCCTAACATCCTGACCTTCTTTGACATAATCAGATACTTGATTCACCCTCTCATTAGCAAGCTGAGAAATATGTAATAAACCGTCCTTACCGGGCAAAACAGAGACTATAGCGCCAAATTCTAACAAACGTAAAACTTTACCCTCGTAAACATTTCCCACAACTACCTCGGCTGTCAAGTCCTCTATTTTCTTTATTGCTACCCTCGCAGCTTCCGCATCGATTGCGGCAATCGTTACGTTGCCCTCGTCGGTAATATCTATTGTGGTACCTGTCTCCTCAGTTAGTGCTCTAATGGTGGCTCCACCTTTTCCTATAACATCTCTTATTCTCTCGGGATTTATCTTCATTGTATAGAGCCTGGGAGCATATTCTGATAGTTCATCACTGTGCGACTCCACCGCTTCTTTCATTTTACCCAATATTTCAAGTCTCGCCTCTTTTGCTTGAGACAGGGCTACTTCCATAATTTCTTTTGTAATTCCCTGGATTTTGATATCCATTTGTAGAGCAGTTACACCAACTTCAGAACCAGCAACTTTAAAATCCATATCTCCCAAATGGTCCTCATCCCCCAAGATATCAGTTAAAACAGAAAACTTGTTTCCGTCCTTTATAAGACCCATAGCAATTCCAGCTACATGAGCAGATAACGGAACCCCCGCATCCATCATTGCTAAGCACCCCCCGCAAACCGAGGCCATGGAAGATGAGCCATTCGATTCAGTAATTTCACTAACAACACGAATCGAATAAGCAAAATCATCCGTACTCGGTAGTGTGTTAACAAGAGCACGTTTAGCAAGTTTTCCGTGGCCTATCTCTCTTCTTTTTGGGCTGCCAACTCTGCCGCACTCTCCAGTGGCGTATGGGGGCATATTGTAGTGAAGCATAAAACGATCTCTGTACTCCCCTTCAAGCGCGTCAATTATTTGCTCATCTTTTGTAGTCCCCAAAGTGGCTACAACTAAGGCCTGTGTTTCACCCCTGGTAAACAATGCCGAACCGTGAGTCCGGGGAAGAACACCCGTCCTAATAGATATTGGCCTTACCGTTCTGGTATCTCTTCCGTCGATTCTAGCTTCGCCATTTAATATCCTTGATCTTACGATATCCGATTCCAATTTATGCAAAATATCCCCAACGACATTTTCATTAAAGATTTCTTCATCCTCTTTACCGGAATCACTAGCTCCAATTTGCTCTATAGTATCTGCATATACTTCCTTAATTTTCCTGGACCGTTCCTGCTTGTTTCTCAACTTATAAGCATCCTCAAGTGGGCCAGAGGCAAAGTCCTGCACTCTTTTCTGTAAAGATTCGTCAACCTTCCTGGGGGTCCAACTCCACTCTTCCTTTCCGGCCCTTTCGACGAGTTTACAAATTGCATCTATAGCAGTTTGCATTTGCTCGTGACCAAATACTACAGCCCCTAACATCTGTTCCTCACTCAACTGTTTTGCCTCGGACTCAACCATCAAAACAGCAC
>JAOINQ010000038.1 GCA_028139685.1 Betaproteobacteria bacterium | reverse complement strand
GTATCTGCGTATCACATTGATAGAAAACTTATGAACAAACTCTTGTATGACGATTCTGATCTGCAAGGAATTTTCCCCGTAAACTGTTGTAAATCTGTTTTTTATTTTTAAGGCCCAGGATTTCTTTTAGTAAAATGTTGTTTTGCTTGCTAGTATTACTAGCTACGACTATCATAGATGGTGGTAGATTTGCGTTTATATGTGTTAAGTTAAAGAGGTTTTTGCTTACGGATGTGAGCATTATGGGTTAGGAGAGTATTATGATGCAATGCAAAAATAATAAGAATAAGAATCACAATGAGAAGGTAACTAGACGGAAAAAAAATTTAGTTAACAATTTTTTTGGGGATAGTACGTATTCTCCCTCTGTCAATAAAATATACGCGAGCTTATTTTCCGGTTTACTACTCGGGACTGTAGCTTCTTCTGCCATGGCTTTAGAACTCGATACTGGGGAGTGGTCCAGTTCAATTAATGCAAATATTACAATTGGTACTAGCATAAGGGCCCAAGAACCTGATAACGAATTATACAGCCAGGCTGATGGTGTCCGTGCGGGACTTGGTACTGGCGGAGTAGGCGCAACTAACACCGATAGTTCGAATGTTAATTACTCTAAGGGAGACGCATGGTCGACCCTTTTGCGAGCTACCATTGATTACTCGATTAGCAGGGACGAGTTTGGTTTGTTTACCCGAGTGAGAGCGTGGCATGATTTTACTTTAGAAGGCTCAGGGGTAAATCAAGGTAACGGTGGGAGTGGATATAGCCAGAATGATCCATTGTCCGATCATGGGTTTGCTCACCTCAGCAAGTTCTCAGGAGCTGCCCTTCTGGATGCTTACGTTTATAATACGTTCGAAGTCGGCGGGTTGCCTTTGCAGGTAAGAGCAGGTAATCAGGTTATAAACTGGGGAGAAAGCCTTTTTGTCCAGGGTATTAATCAAATTAATCCTATTGATTTAACGTCATTAAGGCGGCCGGGAACCGAAATCCGAGATGCATTTCTTCCGGTCAAGGCAATTTCTACAAATTTGGGACTTGGCGGGGGAAGTTCTCTTGAGGCTTTTTATCAGGTGGAATGGAATCCCGCGAACTTAGACAGCTGTGGAACGTATTGGGCACCAGTAGAATTTCAAATTACAACCAAGAATGGAATGGCGTGTTACCTGAAGAAATTATATAGTTGTTACGAGGCGTTACGGATATAGATGTTTTTTAACTCCTCCTCCGTGATAGCCCCGTTATCGGATTTTATTAAATAAGCTTTTTTATTTGGAATAAACGAAACCGCATTGTGAAATCTACCGTCAATGCAATGAATAGCACACCCTCCTTCAATTGCGTAGCATTGCTCTAATTTTTCATTTTTCAAAAATTCATGAACAGCAGGCCGCCTTTCTTCCTCCTCATCGTAATGCGGGCAGCAGTTGCCCTCGACAAACCCAAGGCAGTCCATAATTTTTAACGAATTTGCCCAGGAATCTGTCACACCTCTATTAAACCAACAAATCGCTCCCGCACTAACACCCGCCAACACTGCGCCATTTATATAGGCTTGCCTTAATAAATGTGGCAAACCCCACTCATTCCATACAGCTAACATACTTTTTGTGTTACCGCCTCCTACAAAAATTATGTCTTGATCAAGTATCAAGTTACGTAAATCGGGGGTCCTTGTAAAAAATTCCAAATGAGATGGACTACAATGCAGTTTACTAAATGCTTTGTAAAAACTAACAATATAAGATTTATCCTCTCCAGTAGCTGTAGGGATGAAACAAATCTTTGGCCTGCTAACACGGGAATTGTCGAGGATATAACGTTCTATATCGAGATATTTAGGGTTTCTGCCAAAACCTCCACCGCCTATTGCAATTATTTGTTTTTTCATTTCTTTTGGTAAAGGAACTTACAATGCCTGATATAATCTCAATTTTATAATGATTTTTCTTAAAGGAAAAAAAATGAAAAAAATTTTTTATATGTTACTAGTGTCACTGTTCACTATTGGGTCATCCAGCATTCATGCTCATTGCGGAGATGCTGAAAAGCATGCTGCTGATAAGACTAAAGAAGAAAAGAAGGAAAAAGACAAAGACGCATAGTCACCCAGAAAATGGGAGAGGTTGGCCCAAAGGATATTACCAGGAAGGCTATGGTCATGTTGTCGGGGGGACAAGATTCCGCCACCTGCCTCGCATGGGCATTAGACAAGTATGAATTGGTAGAAACAATCGGATTTTCTTATGGGCAACGCCATATTGTAGAGTTAGATTGTAGACGGGTAGTTCTTTCGAAAATAGTCAAGCTTAGTAGTAAATGGTTTAGTAGATTGGGATCAGATGTTGTAATTCCTCTTGAAGGAGTAAATAAACTCTCAAATTCAGCGTTGTTAAACCAAAGAAAAATAGGTAGTGAACCTGGGAAATTACCAAACACATTCATTCCAGGAAGAAATTTACTTTTTCTTACCTATACCGCTGCACTTTGCTACGAGAGAGGAATTAAAACAATAGTTGGAGGTATGTGCGAAACGGATTTCTCTGGGTACCCTGATTGTCGCAGTGAAACCATAAATTCAATGGAAACCTCTCTGTCGTTAGGTATGGAAACCTCTTTCGAAATCATTACTCCATTAATGCACTTAACGAAATGTGATACATGGAAATTAGCAGAGAAACTGGGCGGGAACAGTTTTATCGATCTAATTATTGAAAACACCGCTACTTGCTATCAAGGTGATAGGGAAAATAAACATGATTGGGGCTATGGTTGCAATAAGTGTCCCGCTTGCGAGTTAAGAAGAGAAGGCTACGCAAAATATGTAAATACCATAAATTAATGAGATACTAAGTTATTTTTCACGCTATGCTCCTTTACGCAGAAACTACTATCGAAGTCAGTCATCGTGTTTTATCCCCCGTCGCTGAACGGGAGCAAATCCATGGCCACAGTTATTGGATACGTATTTATGTACTTACGGATAAAAATAAGCCAGTGCCAGTGGAAAAACTCAAGAAAGACTTGAGAAATATTTCAAAAACCATTGATCATACACATTTGAATGATAAGATTCCTGACGGAACGATGGAATCGATCGCAACATGGTTCGCAAAACAATTTGAGGCGACAGAATATCAAGTAAAGAAAGTCTCCGTTAGTAGAAAATCTATGGGAATTGGAGTTGACTACGTACTCGATTAAAGAGATTTATTACACTCTTCAGGGCGAGGGTATTCAAGCTGGCAGGGCAGCCCTATTTTGTAGGTTTGCAGGTTGCAATCTGTGGTCGGGCCTTGAAAAGGATCGTCTCGGTGCTCAATGTAACTTTTGTGACACAGATTTTCTAGGTACAAATGGTGAAAATGGGGGGAAATTCGAAACGGCATCTGAGTTAGCAAGGCATGCGAACAAATTTTGGCCTGACGAAACCACTAAAAAGTTTATTGTTCTGACCGGCGGCGAGCCCATGCTCCAGGTAGACTCTCCTCTGATCTCCGAACTGCATAGCTTGAATTTCGAGATTGCAATAGAAACAAATGGAACGATTATCTGCCCACCAGAAATCGATTGGATATGTGTAAGCCCCAAAGCCGGAACGAAAATTGTTCAAAAGGCAGGAAATGAACTTAAAGTAATATACCCACAGCCTGAATTAAATTTTTCAAAACTTCTGGGTCTCTCATTTGAATATTTTCTAATTCAGCCAATGGATGGACCTAATCTTAAGGCGAATACCGCGGCTTCAGTAGAATTTTGCAAAGTAAATCCTAATTGGCGGCTGTCCTTACAAACACATAAACAGTTAGGGCTGAAATAGTTCGTCTATGTTTCATCTTCAGTGGCATAACGCTGCTGCAACCAGCAGAAAGTATTTAAAAGGTTTATCTGTTCCGGAGTTCTGCACGGAAAAGTCAAAAGCCTCGCACTGAAGAGCACTATTGCCAGACATTTTGCTCGAGTTAGTGCAACATTCAACCTATTTTTGCTGAACAAAAAATTTGCGTCTCTTCCGATTTCGTCCGGTCCAGAAGTAGTCATCGACACAATTACAACCTCAGCTTCCTGACCTTGAAACTTGTCAATGGTACCAACTTTACTTCCCTCTGGAAGACAGGTTTTCAGAAGTTCTACCTGCATATTGTAGGGCGCAATAACCAGAATATCCCTAGCCTGGACTCTCCTGATACTATCCCCAACTTTTAGTGAAGCATGCTGAAGCAAAGAATTAAAAACTCGCTTTACTTCATTTGCTTCGGCTCTGCTGACTTTTGAACACCCTTCATGGGCTGTCAATAGTAATCGAATACCGGCACCTCTTATATTACTTTCTGGAGTTTTTTCCCAAATTAATTCTCTCTGAATATTCTGTCTAATGGGCAATAGTTTCGAGCCATAAAACGCTTCCGAAACAAAATCACAAATTTTTGGATGTAACCTATGCGTTCTGTCTAGGAATACACCTTTGTCCTCAGGTACAACCGTATGAATTTCTTCTGAGTTTTCATCTTTTTTTAAGTAGTAATTAATCACAGACATCCCAGAATCATTTGGATGGATTCCTTGTATTGGTTGCTCAAGCTGGTTTTGGTCTCCAACTAGAATTAAATTTTTGGCACAGGTCCCCGCTGCAATCGCTGTTGCTAAGGACATCTGGCCAGCCTCTTCAATAATCAAATAATCAATCTTTTGATTAAGCCTTTCATTTGCAAAAAACCAGGCAGTCCCAGCCAAAAGATCAAAATCCCCATCAATTAGTTCATCCACTTTAAATACATCAGATATGTATAAATTTTTTTCCAATGTAGAGGAAAAGTGCTGTGAAGTATCATCTTTAGACGATTTTTTAGCGCCCCTAAATACAATACTCTCATCCTCAGCATGGTTAACTATCTTGAGTAACATATTTAAAATTGCTTTATGACTATTCGAGGTTACTCCTATCTTGTATCCTTGGGATATTAAGTCGACTATTACTTTAGATGTAAGAAATGTTTTGCCGGTTCCTGGTGGTCCTTGAACAAAAACAAGACTATGGTCGAGCATGGAAACTAAGTTATTGAACTGATCTAAAGGCTTAAACTTTAAAAGACTTATGCCTTTTTTTAACCCTTTTAACTGAGGTGGCTCTCTGTGTAGAAGCTGGGATATTGCTGGATAACGCTCAATGTCGCTACCGTAACGAAAAATACTGTCGCTCAGTACCGTACTTGATACTGGACCAGCTAACCCTATATCTAAAGGAAACCTTAAACCTCGAGAGGCCTTGAAGTTAACGGTTTGCAGCTCATGATTTACTACAATATTGTTCAACGTCTTGCCAGAAAACAGATCTAAGCATTTGTCATTTGTTTTGATACTTGTTTTTTGCTTAATATAATTACAATAATATCGAACCGATTTTTTTTCATCACGCTCTTCATTGATTTGTACAGTAGCGATACAATCTTCTCTCTCCATCCTGTCTTCACTTGGTAATTCTTTCCTGTCAAAATAACTCCACCATTGTGGTTTCTCATCTCGCTTGTAAAAATCAAGTAAGTCTATTAAGGTACTGCGCAAAGGGTCCCCGTTTTCAGATTGTTGTATTTCTTTATTTAATTTATGCGTTATGATTGCAAGCTCTCGCGCATAACGTTTTGCTTTCTCCGAAATCTCTGAAGCTTCATTTTTATTATTGTCTTCACCCACACCTAACAAGATGTCGTTAGCTTTGGCAATCTGTATTAACCACCTACGTAAAAAATATGTTGAACGAACGTCTTGTAAATTGTAACTTTCGATATCCTGAAGAAATTGTGACTTCTGATCCTCTCCTGATTCTCTCCACATTTC
>JAOINQ010000037.1 GCA_028139685.1 Betaproteobacteria bacterium | reverse complement strand
TCTACCACTCTTCCCTTGAATAGTCGTGTGGATGTTGCCATAACCGTATCTCCTCGAGATGCTTTTTCCTGATTTCCCATACACAAGTTACACCCTGGTCGTTCAAGATACATAATATTTTCATAATCTACTCGAGCAACATTTTTTGGTTTTTCATCGTCAAACTCAAATCCAGCGTATTTTTGTAATACTGTCCAATCACCCTCTTTTTTTAATTCATCAATGATATTGTAGGTCGGTGGAGCGATAACCAGTGGTGCTTTAAATTTTACTGTACCCGATTCTTTTTCGATATTTTTTAACATCTGGGCGATTATTTTCATGTCCCCCTTGTGAACCATACACGAACCCACAAAACCAAGGTCTACCTTCTTCTTTGCATTGTAATGAGAGATGGGACGAATAGTATCGTGGGTGTATCGTTTAGAAATATCTTCGTTATCCACGTCTGGATCGGCAATCATAGGTTCATCAATTTGATCTAAGTCCACAATCAGTTCTGCAAAATATTTTGCGTTTGTGTCAGGAACTAAGGCTGGGTACATTCCCGTTCTAATTTCAGAAATTCTTCTTTCTGCAATAGAGATCAGACCTTTCAGCATTTCATTTGTGTTATCCATTCCTTTTTCAATCATCACTTGAATTCTATTTTTTGCAATTTCTAAGGACTTAATTAAGGTGGAATCATCGGAAATACAAATGGAAGCCTTTGCTTTCATTTCAGCAGTCCAGTCAGTGAATGTAAACGCTTGGTCAGCGAGCAAAGTTCCTATGTGTACCTCAATAACTCTTCCTTGAAAAATATTTTCTCCAAATTTTTTGAGCATTTGCGCTTGTGTTGAGTGGACTACATCTCGGAAATCCATGTGCTCCTTCATGCTTCCTTTGAACGTTACTTTCACAGATTCTGGGATAACCATAGTAGCCTCTCCTGTAGCCAGCGCTAAAGCCACTGTGCCGGAATCTGCCCCGAATGCGACTCCTTTGGACATCCGAGTATGCGAATCACCCCCAATAATTATTGAATAGTCATCAACGGTAAGATCGTTGAGAACTTTATGGATTACGTCAGTCATTGGATGATATTTTTCGTTTGGATCCCGTGCTGTAATTAAACCGAATTTATTCATAAATTCCATAAGCTTAGGAGTGTTCGCCTTAGCTTTTGCGTCCCAAACAGATGCAGTGTGACAACCAGATTGGTAAGCTCCATCAACTGTTGGTGACAATACAGTTGCAGCCATAGATTCAAGTTCCTGCGAAGTCATTAAACCAGTAGTATCCTGGGAACCAACAATATTTACTTTTACCCGAATATCAGAACCCGCATGTAACGGATCTTTAGATACTATTCCCAGTCCATTTTTATTAAAAATTTTCTCCACAGCTGTAAGCCCTTGATCACTGTTTGAAATTTCCTTTGAAGGAGCAAAGGCAGAGTGTACGTCTATACCTAAGGTCTCTGATGCAAAACTCTGGAGTTTTTTTCCAAAAACAATTGCATAAGAACTTCCAGCTTTCATAAATTCTATTTTCTGTGGAGTAAAGGATGATGAGATATCAACTAATTCTTTTTGTCCTTCCTTATCAAATAATTTTTTCAATCTAGTATTAATGACGAATGTTTTGCCGGTTTCTACAGAAAATACCTGTTCCTGTACAGGGTTACCATCTTTGTCAAAAATTAAATTACCATTTTCATCCTTTTTATTTACCCAGTTTTTTAAGTCAATGCCGATGCCGCCAGTAACTCCAACCGTGGTTAAAAATATTGGGGAAATACCGTTTGTTCCTGCCACAATCGGAGCAAAATTCACAAACGGTATATAAGGACTTGCTTGTTTGCCGGTCCATAGGGCAACATTATTTACTCCAGACATTCTTGAAGAGCCAACACCCATAGTACCTTTTTCGGCTACTACCATAATGCGCTTATCTGGATGTTCTGATTGAAGTTTTTGAATTTCAGCTTGCGCTTCTTCAGAGATCATGCATTTTCCGTGGAGCTCTCTGTCTGAACGAGAATGTGCCTGATTTCCAGGGGAGAGGAGGTCTGTAGAAATATCACCCTCGGCAGCTACAAAGCTTACAACTTTTATTTCTTCATCAATGTCTGGCAATTTTGTGAAAAATTCTGCATTGGAATAACTTTCAAGAATATCCCTAGCGATTTCATTTCCTTTGCGATAGAAATTTGCTAATCGCTCCATATCAGCTTCGTACAAAAAAACTTGGGTCTTTAAAACCTCTGCTGCTTCAAAAGCTGTCTCTCCAGAATGCTCCAATGCAATATCTAAAAGTACTTTTACAGAAGGTCCTCCCTTCATATGGGATAACAACTCTAAAGCAAATTTCGAGCTAATTTCCTTTAGTTCGTATTTATTCAATGCAATATCTTTTAAAAAACCAGCTTTTGCACTAGCGGCACCTGTCGTACCAGGCAATGTATTGTAAATAAACGAGTGCAAGGAGTCTTTTCGGTAAACATTGTTATCGTCTTTAATCTGTTGGATGATTTCTTCCATTAGGAAAAGATTATCTATTGGTTTCGCATGTAGCCCTTGCTTTTTACGAGCTGATATTTCTTCTAAGTAATCTGTATAGTATGTCATCGTGATCTCAAAAAAATTGTTTTCGGTGTTGCCCTTCGAAAAAGTTGTTTATACTGATATTCCACAAATCAAAACCAATAAATTAAACGCACTTATATGGGCAAAAGTTGAGTAACAAATTAACTAATTCGTTTGTATAAACAAAGCGTATCAAGCCTGATATTTTACCATAGGAGAATTTATAAATCGGGAGGCTCTTTGGGCAAAAGTCTTTCTTCCTGTTATTTCGCAAATTGGTATTTTCTGATAATAATCAGAGGCTTATACGATTTGAAACAAAGAATTCACTTTTGTATCAAGAGTATGTCAGGAACTTAAAGTCAAACAGTCCCTCCTAGAGGGGTGCATGCCAACACCGGTTTGTTTCTGTTCAGGTATAAAATTTTGCATTTTTAACGGGTTTTTCTTCGGAGTTGTAAATGGTTACACAAAGACGGTATATACGTGATTTTTCTTCAATGAGTGGTTATAGAATAACCGACGCACTTACTTTAGTAAGCATAAAGTGTTTTTCAGTTTTCATTTGTTTGGTATCTATGTATTTGTTTCTAATCGGCCCAGCTTACAGTGCTAATTGGGTAGAAGTCGAGGTGGGGGAAGATTCTGGGGACACCTATCTTTGGCCATACTTTTACTCCGCCTCAAGATTTGTAGATGGGGCAAGTATAAAAAAAAGTAGCGATGGTATAACATACGTGGAACTCATTAATGCTAAGAAGGCTATTTCCCCTAATGTAACTTCTCTAGTTGTATCGAAAAAAAGCAAATGTGATGGGGAAAAAGTTGTTTGGCAAAATTTTTATATATATAAGTCGGCAATGGGTTTGGGTAAACCAATTATGAGATTAATTCCAAATGAGGCTCAGCAATTAAAAAAGGGAGGGGCAGGGGCTTTAACGGATGCCTTTGCTTGTGAGTTTGCGAAATTGAAATAATTTTATTAAGGTTAATTAGCTATTGTGATCAAAAAGAAAGGTAACACACTTATGAAAAAGTTTTTTTTGACATTTTGCATTATATTGAATCAAAGTTTTGCTGACACACGAGATGCCGATTTTTATGAACCTAATCTTTCTAACAAATATCAAGGAAGATTGCTGTCCACTACAGAATTTTATCCTATCGAAACGATGAAAAAGCTGTGCAAACCTTTCACTGGAATTGATACAGCGCAAATCAGATGTAAGAAACAGAGTAAAGAAAACACGGTTATCTGTGATTACAAGTGTAGTCTACACTGGATGGTTAATTAAAAATACGCTTGCATTACACCTGTCTAACGTTGTAACCGCATTTTTAGATTCATAACCTTAACAATATACTTTTATGTATGATGAAACCAATTAGGTTGCATGAATATCCTGGAACGATTGTTAGGTGGCCAACTGATTCTCAGTAGGGTTCATTAAGCAAACAGTTATCTAAATTTTAATCTGAAAATTAATCAGGGTGGGGCGAGAGTCCAGAGGACAATGATCTCAAGTCGTTATTACCATGAAGCTGTATCTCATTTTAAGTCGATTCCAGAAAAACCCAAACCTCTACACTATAGAATGATTCTCTCAGATTCTGTTGAAGAATATCTTATAATGAAATTGAGAATCATTTGCATTTCCATGCTCAATATGTTTTAATTAAATAACGTATTCTTATGTACTCTTTTAAACAAAATATTGAATCTTATAGATTTACAAAGCTTTAGATAGGTAAGGTGGACATGACTAAACCGATTAGCATAATGTTTCATTTATTTTCCTCAGTCCTCATTATAGGTTCTAACGCTGGGCATCTTTTTGCGAAAAATGACCAGGTGAATAACACACAAAAAAACCAGTTCACTTTTAGTTGGCAATTTGATGATTTTGGCTCCCTTCGACCACGAGGAGGGTCGACGCTAGGACAAGATGTCACTCTTGAAACTGAACCTGACGAGAAATGGTTTGCTATAAATGAGGAGGGTTTAGCAAAAAAAGAGCAAGACAGGCGCGCGATTTTAGCAATGCAGGGGCAGTATCGCGTATCTTTTGATTTTATAGAAACGATAAATTTTAAAAATCCTCATATACCATCAAGGCCTTATCAGTCATGGGGTACGGAATATGTTTTCCCTGTTGCCGTAACGGAGGACTTCATTAGTCTCCAACACATCATGGTTATGTACTTTAAAAATAAAAATGGTAATGATGATGGAAAAGTTAATATGGAACAGCCGATGGTTTTGAAACATTGGAGACAAGATTGGAAATTTCAAGATACCACGCTTAATGTCTTTTCAGGATTTAATACCTGGACTAGGGAAAAAAAGTCGCCAAAGTCTGTAACCGGAAAATGGTCCCAGGCAGTTTATCAAGTGGATGATTCACCACGATACCAATCTTTAGGATTCTGGGTTCACAAGTCAAATTACTCTGCATGGAAGAGTGAAGAAACCTGGAGACCGCTTCCACGAAGAGAATTTAGTGTGAGGAATGACTATGATGTTTTAGTTGGGTTCAATGAGCACATAATTACTCCCAACGGTTGGGTACAGCAGGAGGAAAATCTTAAAGTAAAGCTTTTATCTCCAGGTCAACGTATGGAATCAAATGCAGTAGTTGCAAAAGAGTTAGGGATTGCTAGATATGAACGAATAAAAGAACACGATTGGTCAGCTGGCGAGAAATACTGGAAGGAAACGAACGAGTTCTGGTCTGTTGTTAGAAGCACATGGACGAGAATTCTAGAGGAAAACGATACTGTTACTATGAAGAAGGATGGTTATTCCGACCCACTCTTTCAAGTTATGTTTACATTTGCAACTGACTCAAATTTTACAAAAAAGCTAAACAGCGACAAAAGAACTAAAATTCGTAAAAAGATTCTAGAGTACGTTGAAAAAAATAGTTAACTTCCCCACATAACAATGAAAAACACTCAGATCAGTACAGCTTTAACTAGAGAGAAACTTTCAGCAGCATTTTTGCGAGCATTTGACAGTGTTGCACCGTATATATTTTTTTTCTTCGTTGCACTAGTTAGTCTCTCTTTTATTGCAGCTTTAGTTTTTCCAAATAAGACATTAGATTCTAAAGAGGTTTTGTTTTTAAGTGGTGACTACGAGAAAGCTTTTAAAATTTGGTCTCGGATAGCTAACGATGGGCAAGAAGAAGCACAAATGATGGTGGGAATGAGTAATTACGTTGGTCTCATTTCTGGAGCCGATAGAGATCAGGCTCTCCGATGGTATAAATTGGCTGG
>JAOINQ010000035.1 GCA_028139685.1 Betaproteobacteria bacterium | reverse complement strand
CTAAAGTCACAAATTTGCTTATTGTCACATGTTACGACGAAGTATTAAAAAAACCTTCTTCCCTATATTTGGTACCAAAGGCACTTTCTCATCCAATTATCATGCGATGGTATTCGTATTTCTATTTTATGTATGAATGCAGCATCATCACAACCATAAACACTCCACATAACCCCTCTCCCCTACACTTTGGGCTAGATGTTAAGTTTTTTTTAGCTATTTTGGTACAAAGATATGGTACAAAAACAAATTTGGGGATTTGTAAACTATTGATTTTAAGTTGGAAAACTAGCAATTTTTAGACTGGCCGAGAGAGCGGGATTCGAACTGAACCCCTAACTGAACCCCTAACCTATTGATTCTATTTAATATTCTGAATCACTTTTTTGCCGTTACTCACACTATTACTCACAGTTTTTTATAAGATAAGGATTCTTGCAAATTAAATCGCAGAGAAACTATCCAGCCTATGATTAACATTAGCGCAGACCCAAACAATGCGTGGGAAAACCCTCCCAATTGAAATAAATATCCAGATAGTAAGGTCCCTATAAAACGACCGATAGCATTTGCGGAATAATAAAAACCAATATCTTCAGCGGTTTTGTCTTTAGAAGAATATTCAACAATTAAAAAACTTTGGAATGACGAATTAATTGCAAATAATAATGCAAAGACAAATAATCCAAAAATTACATAACCTTCAGATAAAGGAATCTCACTAACTACAATAAAATAAAGAATTGCCGGAATTACACACAAACCAAACATCCAATTACGTAGACGTTTTCCAATGACTCGGGATTCAGTTTCAGGAATGATTTTTGGAGCAACCGCTTGAATAAAACCATAAAATATTGTCCAAAAAGCCATTAGCCCACTTACTTGAATGAAGGTCCAACCGCTAGAATACAAAAACACGGGTAGTGCAACTACAAACCAAACGTCTCTAGCCCCAAACAAAAATATTCTTATGAGCGCCAAATTATTTACTACTTTGTTTTTAGAAAAAAAACTTTTTATTGTTCTTGATGCTTTTTTCTTTCCAAACATTTCTGGCAATTGTGCCATGGTGTATATGAAAATTAGAACTATCAGGAAAACCATTAACCATAGTGAATTTTGAAACCCAAAAACTGTAAGTAGTAAACCACCACCTAAAAAACCAATGCCTTTCATCGCATTTTTACTTCCAGTAAACCATGCAACCCAACGAAAAAGTCTGGAATCTTTTGATTCGAAACCCTCTAGTTTGTCTGAGGTAAGCTTGATTGCTGATTTGCTTGCGGTTTTCGTAAAGTCTTTAGCTACTCCGCATAGACCCTGACAACACAATATCCATACCGTAGCAATAATTGCTCCCCAGGTAGTATTTACGACAGATAAACATAAGAGCCCGAGGCTTTGTATAACTAAACCTATTCCCAATATTCGTTTTATACCGAAGTTCGTTGACAACCATCCACCAATTAAGTTGGTAAAGACCCCAGCGAATTCATAGGAAAGAAATAACAGAGCGATAGTAAAGGGTGAGAATCCTTCTTTGTAAAAATGAAATAAGACAAGTATGCGTAACGCACCATCAGTAAAAGTGAATACCCAGTAATTAAGGGTTACTGTAATATAATCTTTAATTGAAGAGTTCATGTCTTACGAACTTTAACGTGTCATTTTCTACGAACTTTTTTCATCATATGAAACGCAAGGTCAGCAAGTCTACATGCATATCCTGCCTCGTTATCGTACCAAAGATAAAGCTTTAAGAGTCGATTGTCGGTAACAAGTGTAGACGGCAAATCAACAATACAACTTCTTGAATCTCCGAGAAAATCAGAACTAACTAAGGGAGCCCTCTCAACTCCTAGAATTCCTTTCAAAGAACCTTTAGAGTACTGGTGCAATTCGTTATTGACTTCATCAACAGATACTTTTTTCTTCAGGGAAAAGACACAGTCTGTTAAAGAAGAGTTTAGTGTAGGTGCACGCACAGCATGACCATCAAGTTTGCCAGCTAACTCGGGAAAAATACTACCGATAATTCTAGCGCTACCTGTAGTGGTGGGAATTAGATTCATAAGAGCGCTGCGTGCTCTGCGAGGATCTTTATGGATTGCATCAACGACCAGATTTGTATTCGTGGGGTTGTGAATTGTAGTGATCTGCCCTCTTTGAATACCAAATTTTTCCTGTAAAACCATAATAGCTGGTGCTATGCAATTAGTGGTGCAAGACGATGCAGTTACGATGTTGTGATGACGCCTGTCATATTTAGTGTGGTTTACCCCATAAACTAGATTGAGAATCTCGTTAGACTTAATCGGAGCAGAGACAAGCACTTTCTTCGCACCTTGTTGCAGGTGACCTTCTAGTGCCTCAGGTGTTAAATTATTGCCGGAACACTCAATGACAAGGTCGACACCGTATTTAGCCCATGGTATTTCACCTGGCATGGAAAATTGTGAAAATGATATATGCTTTCCGCCAAAACTTATCGAACCATCGCCAAGAACGCTAATATTGTCAGGTATCAGACCCTGAGTACTGTCGTACTTTAAAAGATGTACAACATCAAAAACTTTCCCATTTACCTCATTAATATGAACAACGTCTAATGTCTTGTTTCTATTTAAATCTTCTTTAACCCGATTCAACTGGCCTAAAGCAGCTTTGATAAAAAGACGACCAATACGCCCTGCCCCATTTACACCAATTTTCATAGAGATCCCAAAAAATATCATGGTAGCGAATTGAAATTAAATTTTTATTACAGCGATGCATTTTCGGGGATTTGAAAATATCTACACTTAAATTTAGTTATCTACCGTATTAATTTTTTATCGAGAAATCAGTAATTTTGCCTGGCGGAGAGAGCGGGATTCGAACTGAGCACTTAACTCATTGATTCTACGTAAAATTATTAATCACTTTTTTGCCGTTACTCACACTGTTACTCACAGTTGTATTTATTCTTTATTCAATAGTTCTAATGCAACTGGCTCAGATATATTACTCAGTGCAGTTAACTGCTCATCGATTAAAGATTGGATTTGCGCTTTAATTAATTCCAGTAGGGTTGCAGCAACCACTGGACTATCAGCTGCTTCTGCACTGATGTCTCCACTTTGAGTTGCTGCAACAACCTGCATTCTTTCATCCAACGTTCCTGTAACACTGCCCAGTGCTGCTCTTTGTGCATCTACTTCAGCAATGGTTGCCTGAAGTGCATTAATTAAATTGAATAAGGCTTCCGGGTCATTGAAATCCTCACCAAGTAACCCATGAGGCTCTGCTTCTCTTCCCTCTAAAACAGCTAATACATTATTAAGAATCGTTTGAGGAATATTAAAGTTTCCAAGCGAAGGAAAGGCAGATAAGTTTAAACGAGCATTGGTGAAAATAATTGGCTTGTATCCAGTGGCCTCACCTGGACTGACTGGAACACTCGGCTCAGAAACTTGTAAAACCGGACTGGGAGAACTTGCAATCCCAACGGAAGTATCATTTACTGGAAACTGCTGGGTTTTGCCTCCAATAGTTAGGCTCATTATCTCTGTACCTTCAGTCAATTCGTCAGCAGCGAGCCTCCCGAGATCAAAACCAACCATATGTCTACCAGAATCAAAGTATCCTGTGGGGCCTGCTCTAGGAAATGTTCCAGGTGGGGAACTAGTTCCAGAAACAGTAAATGCCCCTGTAAGGGGTGCATGCATGAAATCCGTGGGCTCCGCACCACCTATTGAATATGTCAAATCTGCAGATGTCACCGTAATATCATCTTCAATACTTACAACAAAATCATCAATCCAACCTTTAAAATTATTGTCTGTCGCATTATTTCCCTGCCATCTTCCCAGACGCATTCCATTTAAATCCAAAGAGTCTATTGTTGTGCCGGTAACACTATTTACATCCGTCCCATCAACTCGTAAGGTCAAGGTTTTTCCTTGTCTGAAAAATTCCACGTAGTGCCATTGGTCATCATTAAAATCAGTTAATGGAGAAAGCACGGCTCGTGTATTTGCAGTTTCTGCAAATAATCCTCCTGTTGTATTTGAAGGACCATTGCCTATCTCGAGATAATTTCCATCTCTGGATACAAACCTTGAGACCAAAACCGAATAAGCATCCTGAGCTCCATCGGTTTTAAAAGCAAAAGAAATTTTAAAATTATTCGTTTCAACCTCAGACAATTTACTATCGTTTAGTATTAATCCATCACCAGAACCATCAAAATAGACAGCCTTTGGATAGCTTGCAATAGTGCCTGCTGGGTTAGCAATTGACTGCGCATGTGCATCTCCTTCTACTGTTACAGAGGAATAAGCCGAAAGACCAGCATCTGCATCAAATTGATTTCTATATAGTGTTTTCCAATACTTATCTTGTGTAACATCGATCCAAAAATCAGCATGGTATAAACTTCCTTCATCTATAGGTGTACGAAAATTCTTAATGCCATTGACTAAATCATCAACTTCAAATACGACAAAGCCCTCTACGGATTGATCAGCTCCAATTCCATATGCCCCCGCAGTGCTTGCAAGTGTGGCGATATAATGCTTTCCTTCAGAGGTGGAATCTTCGGTGGCCGTTAAATAATGATGTGTTGCCCAACCTGTTGGCGGACTCGTTACTGCAGGGTCTGTCCATAACCTTCGTAACTCATCGATTGTGGGAAGAGTAAGTCGGTAGTCAGATTTATAAATTGTGCGTGAATCAATTAAATCAGAAGTTGCACTACTAACACTTCCATTAAAAACTTCATTTAGCGTTGCATGCGTCAGTAAGTCAGATGCCGCTCCTGCAAAATTCCATATATCTCCACTTGCATTGGTATCTAAAGCGTAATACGTTTTTCCATCACTCGTTGTAACTGGATTGATTAAATTGAAAGAAAAAGACTCATTGCCTTCATAATTACCAAGCTGAAGATTTTTTGTACCAGCGATTTTATTGGACGTATCCAATACAGTCATAGATGCAGATTGACCTTGCAAATTAATCGTAAGCGTTTCATTGCCCTCAGTTACTCCATCTGTTTGCAACGCTAACTCAACGGTTGCCTGCCCACTTGTTGAAACGGTAGCTATGCCTGCAAGGGTATCAACTGAGAAATTTGCAAATCTACTCTCTAACCCATAACTAGGGTGATCATAAAAGTCATCTGAGGTAATGCCATCTCCTGTAAAGGAATAAGAAATTTCTGTTCCTGCAGCTACATTTTCTGTGGTGATAGTAAAAATCGCAGTGGCTCCCTCATTTACTGATGTCGTATTCGCACTTACGGAATACGAAGGAGTTAAAAATATTTTCTTTAGCTCATTGTCCTGGATATCTTCTAATCGAAGTTTTCGTATCTCAGACTCATTTTGAATATTGATACGTTTCTCCCCACCCGAGGCAATTACAAAACCTTCATCTTCAAACTCTATCTTTTCAATTTCTTGTAAGGTATCAACTTCTTTCGTCTGCAGGTTTGTAACGGAATAACTCGTATCAAGATTTTGCTCTAGTTTATAATCTTGTCTTTTCCCATCATAAACGGCTGTGTCATACCCTCTTCCACCAACAAGGATGTTATTACCTGCATTTCCTTTCAAAACATTATCTAAATCATTTCCAATCAGGATGTCATCACTCTGTCCACCAATCGCGTTTTCAATATAACTACTATAAGCAATGGCAACATTGTCTTCTCCTGTGTACAGTGCTCTTGCATCCTTTGCTCCGCTATTTAACACTTCAATAAACTGCTCTATGGTTTGTTTGTCACCATAGCCTTTATCTACATAATGTTGAACTTGCTCTTCTTTGCTCCAGATACCTATGGATTGGAATGAGCCAGGCTGTAAATTGATATGCACTTCTTGCGTTTGATTGGAAGCATCAAGAGTATCCATACCATCACTGTCATAAATGGTCTCAAGAGTTTGGACACGATCTGCCCATTGATAGACTGTATCTCCAACATTCGATGTAGTACTTCTTCCATAAAGTGCCTCCATTGCCTGGATGTCATAGCGCATTGGAGTGGATGCATAAATTGTTTTTGACTCTAACTTTCCATCCTTTTCAACGAGTACAGTATTTCGATCCTGAATACCATAGGACATTACAGAGTTGCGGATGGTGTCCTCACTCTTGTCTAACTCTTTTCCTAGATAGGAACCACCTTCATCTTGATGCGTGTGACTAAGTCCCAAAGCATGACCGATTTCATGTAAGGCTGTATAGTAGGCAAAACTTCCTACTTTAAAATCTTCACTCGG
>JAOINQ010000036.1 GCA_028139685.1 Betaproteobacteria bacterium | reverse complement strand
ACGTGACTAGCTGACCCAAATTCGATAACTTAAATCCTCCATCTCTGGAGTATGCAATTGTTCCATCTTGCTGGGATATTTGAAAAAATCCATCGCCATCTATAGCTAAATCTAAAGCATTATCCGTAGTTATGATATTTCCCTGATTGTGAATTTTTTCATTTGCCAAAACTCGTGTTCCTGTTCCCATCAACAACCCAATAGGGGCTTGTGTATCGGCGCCAGTCTGTCCGCCAGCTTGACGAATATTTTGGTAAAGAAGATCCTCAAAAACTGCTCTCTCTCTTTTGAACCCTGTAGTTGAAACGTTAGCGAGATTATTTGAAATCACACTCATACGCCTTTGTTGAGCATCAAGTCCAGTTTTAGAAATAAATAAAGATGCATCCATAATTAAATCCTTATCTTAAAATTTAGTTGTTACGCATCATGGTAGTACCCGACTCATCAATTGTTTTTGCCTCCTTGATGAATCTTATTTGTGATTCGTAATCTCTTTCATGCTCTATCAGATTTATCATTGCGTGGATAGGATTAACATTGCTACCTTCCAGTACCCCAGATGTGACCGAAGGCACCACTTCTCCGCTTTCAAAATCTCCGTTTTCCTCTACGTTTTGACCAATTGCCTTAAATAAGCCATCTTCCCTTCTCACTAGAAAAGTATCCTTAGCCTCTCTTATCAGAATTTGTGCGATTTCAACATTTGGTGCTACGCCCACCACAGTAGGATCCTTCGTTACAATGGTGCCATCACGAGTAATCGAAATTTGAAAACCCAGGGGCACGTTTATTGGAGTGCCTTCTTCGCTTAAAATGATATGACCCTGCCCATTCTCGAGAATGCCACTATTATTTACTCTCAAATCACCCCTGCGCGTAAAAGCGAGTTCACCATTCGGAGCTTGCACACCCATCACCGTCTTGTTATCCATTGCAATATCTAAAGACTTGTTAGTCACCATACGGGCGCCAGGTTCAAGATTAATCCTATCCGTGGTTCTACTTTGAGGCTGAATGCGCGTATCGTATCCATCGCCTCTGGTTTTTATCGCAATTAAGGCCTGATCAAAGCTTTTCTTAAAGCCTACTGTAGAAACGTTAGCAAGATCGTTTGCCTCAACTTGTCTCTGAGGTCTCCTTTCATTAATCCCAGCTAGGGCAGTATAAATTAGTCTGTCCATTTATTACTCTCCATACACTCTCATTAAAAATTTATCGGATATTGATAATTGCCTGAGTAAGGGTGTTGTTAGTTTCAATCGCTTTAGCATTTGCCTGGAAATTCCTTTGGTTCGTTATAAGTTCAATCAATTCTTGGGTGAGATCCACATTAGCTCTCTCTCTTGCACCAGCACGAACCGTGCCAAATCCAGCAGTACCGGCCTCACCTAATGTCGTTGATCCGGATTTAGAGGTGGCAAAATAACTGGCATCACCTATTTGTCGCAAACCTGTTGGATTCGCAAAGTTCGCCAAAACTACCTTAGCCAAATTTTTCTGACTGCCATTTGAGTAGTTGGCACTTACTAATCCATCATCTCCAATATCCAAACCAATCAGATCTCCCTCAGGTCTTCCATTTTGATTCTGAGCAAGCACTGAGAATGGGTTTGAGAATTGGGTTGAGCCAGCATAATTTACAGCAAATTGTAAAGTTGCTCCCGAGTCGCCAATCGTTGTACTCTTGAAAGCGATTGCTGAAAGTGGCGAAGACAAGTTTCCGGCAGTATCAAAAGTTAACTCTCCTTTATCAAAGAAAATCGGTGAGAATAAATCTCTTGTTTCCTCTTCCGAAAAATCTCCAGGGTTAGAAGTCTCTAAACCATCCCGATCAACATAAAGGGGGAATCCATCTTCATCTGTTGCTTGCGGAGGCTCTATCCATTCCGTTGTAGAGCCTTTTGCACTTTCTATGTCGGATAAACCCCAGATTCCTGGGCCGCTAACTTTTAGAAAAGATGCATCTCCCGTGGTACCGGTGGTGAACTCGAAAAAGCGTGTTCCGTTGACTGGATTCGTCTTCACATCTAATTTCACACCGTTCACAGTTCTACCGAAATTATCTGCCAGTGAATTAATTCTCTTTTCTAATAATGCTCTAAATTCCTCAATATTATAGTCAGGCTTATTGGGCATTTTAATAAGGCCAGTTACATTATCAACTGTCACTACAAAAGTATCGTTTCGCGGATCAACGGCGAATTTATTATCTAAATTAATACCTATGGATGTGCCCTGAAGAACCGCAGGTTCGGATTGAATACCCCGCAGTGGAACATCTGATTGCTCCACCACAGGAGTCGGTCCTACTGCTGCAGCTTCAACAATATCTGCTCTCTGGGTTTCAAAACCAAAAATTAAATTTGCGAGAGGAGTTGCATCACTGATCTTTACAGTTGAGTCATCACCAGTGGTTCCAGAGGAAATATTGAAGGTTTTAGTAGTGTCATCAAACTCAACTTTTACGCCATAACGTTGCTCAGAAAGTGCTCTGATTTCATCTCCATTCGGATAAAAACCACTTCCGTATAAATCTGTTTCTTCATTTACAGAAGTGGGTTGTAAGCCCAAACCGAACAATTCGTTCTCAGTTGCCTCCTGAGCAGATAGGATACTTACTTGATCATTTTGTGCTGATTTAAAAGTAAAACCACCATCAACTTCGTTGTAACCAATTTTTAAATTTAAAAATCTATTTTCTCTCGAAATTGCAGATGCTGCATTAATATCTGAGGTACCACTTTGATCAACAATAAAATCTTGAACATTCAGCAACGTATTGTTCGCATTATTTGCCTGGGTACTTGCAAGTGTTACCACCGTATTCGCTTCATTATCGGCGACTGCTTTCGCGTCTCGAATTGATTGCAACACGCTTGTACTTGTGGCATCGCGTTTAGAATAAGCTTCAACAGCAGCTCGCTGAAGACCAGAGCCATTATTTAACACTGCAAGATAAACTGATAATCCTGTAGCAGAGGATTTTTCCGATTCACTAGTAGCTGCCGCGACAATGGTTTCTACATTTGAAAAATATGCATTTCCAATATTTTGTGTTGCTGCTGCGGCTTTGATTGCAGCTAACACATCTGCTTTATCTCCCTTGTTTTCAACTGCTACCCTGGCTGCTACCTGAAGCGGAGCAATTGATTCTGCAACCTGCCGGGCAAAATCTCTCTCAGTCAAATCAGCTGTATTAAAGTAATCCTGTACCTGATTTACTGTCAGAGTAATTCCTGATGCCTCGGTATCTACAATGGTAAATAAATCCACATCCCCATCGTCCAAAACAAAATTCATTGCAATTGAACCTACTGGAGAAGCAGTTACGGAGATATCCGCATCATCAAACCTATCAGAGAGAACATTTTGAAAGAAATTCGCGACATCAGTAGCTGTTTCGATTGCAGCTCCGTCAGTTCCTGGTGCAATTGTGTATTCGACCCCTCCTAATGTAACTTTTTTACCTCCTGAATCTGCAGTAATCGGATTGGCCGGTGCTGTAAAGGTAAGAATCTGAATCTCTGGCTTGGTTACCTGATATGCCTGCACCTCTGCCGAGTTTATTGTTAAGTCCACGTCATCTGCGATTGTGGAAGTTATAGGGCCAATATCTTCATCCTCTGTTAAAAATTGAATGGTAAATGTTCCATCATCATTATCTAAAATTTGTCTTTTTGCGGTCGTAGCATCAGGATAAGTTGGCGTACCAAATGTTTCTGCTTTATATTCTCGAGAAGTAAAAACGGTGTCCGTGGAAGTTGCGGGCGTACTTGTCGTACCCATATTACCCACGGAGTCTGTTAATGAAATATCTCCAACAGTGGACTCTGTAGTCTGAAATTGAATCTGAATTTTACCATCACCTAAATCAACAACCTGCCTTCGTTCGCTGTCATTCGAGTCCTTGAAGGTTTTTTTGAACGCGGGTACTTCTTCTGCCAAATCATTTTCTATCAACGCATCTGTAAATTGTCTGGCAAGATCAATTGCGGTCATAGTTGCGCTGGCAAAGACAGAGACATTTCCTCCAGCATTTTCAGAGGTCGTTGGCATAGTTAACGTAACCTGAGTACCAGCTCCTGCTGATACTAGAATACCGCTGAAGTCAATTTGCTGAGCTTTCGCAGCACCCACTTCTTCATATTCTCCTCCTGCTACTAATGCGTCAATGGCTGCTCTCGCTGTACTTTTCGCATTTTGATTATTATCGTAATCACGTATTAATGTTAAGTTGGTTGCGCCGGATGTAAAAATATTCAAATTATCTGTCAATGAAACTGTTGTTGTCTCATCTTGCCTCGTAAATTGAATTTGGAAAGATGTTCCTGCAGATGAAATTTTAAATTCTCTCTGTGAAGTATTTGTGTCCGAAGAGTCTTGAACTGAGAAGGTACCAACAGATGTTCCTACGGATGCTGTTTGAAGAGCAGAAACAACTGCAGTAGATATTGCCGAGTTCTGAGCAGTAACTCCAGTTAAATCTATTGAGTAGTTTGTTGAGCCGACTGTTAAAGTCAGAGCTCCAGTTGCAGATTGAAAAACTGTTGCACCACCTGAAACCACCGTATTCGCGGATGCATGAATTGCAACATCAGATGAAACACCATCAAATTCAATCCTAGTGCGCTGGCCAAACTTCGCTTGTAAGTCACTAGCCTGAACTGTAGCTTGCACACCTGTTGAATCCTCTATTGTAAAAGTTCCAGCAGCTGATGGGTTCGTCGAACTTACTGTAAGTTCACTCATCGTAATTTTTTGTCGCTCTGCTCGAGTTGGTTCCGCTGCATCTGCTGCCAAACTAACTATCTCTAAATCAATTTCTTGTAAACGAGTATTCTCTGCGCCAAGCAAAGAAGTTTGGCTGGCACTAATCGCAAAATCAGACTTTTGCGAACGTGAGGAAGCCCAGGTATCAAGATTCGCAAGACGCTCAGACGCAACTTGTAAATTTGCAGCAATTAAGCCCTTGGAAAAAGCCTGTTCATCAACCTGTGCCTGAATTGCAATTACTGCATCCTCTTGCTCAATTTGTTTAAAGTCGCCAAAAATTCCCTTTGCAGGATCATCACCGGATCTTTTTTCAGTAAGAGTTACTATTATTTCATCATCCTCTGAGGGAGTTTGGTCCTCTTGATTCGCAATTAACTTAAATAAGTCAGCAGTTGTAGAGGTTTCCGTTTCTTTTAAGGATGAGAAGTCAAAAAATCTTTGATCTCCATATTCCCTATTTATTTGGTTGGTAATTTCACGAGCGATTTCGACTCCTGTGTAGTCTTTCACTTTATCTGCACCCAACTCATTCAAAAACGATAGATCGATCACAGCGGGTTCAATAGAATCATCTATATTTAGAGTGAATTGTATTGGTGATAAAGCATCAACACCAGCAAACTGTGTTGACTCCTCAACATTAATTTGTGATAGCAATTCTGTAATTTTTGCAGGAACATTAAAACCGTTTTTCCATGCGTTTATCAAATTATCAGATAAAGCTCCTCCTGAAGCTGTAGCAGGAACTGAGTCTTGCTTATTTTTTAGGTCGTCTAAATTGAACAACTTGGTTATTCCACGAGCTATGTCCTCTGGAGGAATTGGGGGTTGCCCATTTTCTGAACGAACCTCACCATATTTATTTACATAAAGTTGTTCACCCTTTGCATCTGTTGCTTGAATAAGCAACTCATCCAACTTTGTATCACCAATAAATACATGGGTTTGAAATTTGTTTGTAGGATCATCGGGGGTAGCTCGTTTGGTTTTCTGGTAGAAAATTGTTGCCAAATATTCATTACCACCTGCATCAAAAACTGTGACAGCTGTCGTTAAGTTATAAGTTGCTGGATCATCCTTATCGAAAGGTATCTCAATCACGTCAGCATCAGCCGGAAGATTCAAAGCCAGGTCCACCAATGTAGTTTCTCGAGCATCACCCGCTGTCGATCGAGGAATAATAAGTTTCTGAAGATTTTCTAAATCAGCTTTTCCGTTACTGTCAACAGTTGCCGCTTGCAAAAACTGGCCCGCCGAGTTAACCACCGCAAAAGAGTCGTCAAGTAAAAATGTTCCATTCCGTGTGAAGATATCTTGAAGCCCATCAGGAGACTTTAGTGGAAAAAAACCGTCACCTGTAATAGCTATATCCAATGAGTTAGCTGAAAACTGAATATTTCCCTGACTGAATTCTTGTGAGACTTGTTTTAAAGCTAC
>JAOINQ010000034.1 GCA_028139685.1 Betaproteobacteria bacterium | reverse complement strand
AGTAAAGAAATTTACTTTTAGGAATCGAGAAACTTATTGTAGTCTGATCGTCAATAACAAAAAAATTGTTTTTACCTTCTTCCTGACTACCTTTTGCGTGTGAAACACCCGATAACACCAAAATAATTGCGATCAAAAACGATGACAGAAATTTTTTCATAAGTTGATCATACCAAAATTAGGTATTAAATTTCTTAAATATTTCTTTATGCCCTAAAGATAGATATTTGAAAGATGTAATATCGTTTTGTCTAAATTACTACATGGTAGATAACCACAGCAGAGAATATTATGTGTATCGTAAATAACAAATACCCAATTGTTAGAAAAAGCCCGTCTTTTTGTATAATGCCGAGCAAAACCATAATCATGGTCACAGATCCGGAAGTATTAATGAAAGGTATCGGTAAGAAAATTAATAGAGAAGTAATAGATAAAATAAAACCAGAGACTAATCTTCTATGCAATTGAGATAAGTAAAAAAAACGAGGTTTTGATATTACGAGAATTTTCTCAATATAGTGGGAAACTTTGTGTATATGTTTTCTCCATGCTATACACTTGACAGATTTTTTTAAAAGTTTTTTTGAAAACATGATTCTCTGGAATCCAAATAGATAACAAATGGAGAAGAAAATTAGAGGAACGCCGAGGATAAATGAATTAATAGGCAATGGAGCAAGAATAATATTTAGTACTGATAGAATCAATAACAATATTAAAAATGAGGTATGTACACCCATAATTTCAACAAAATCAGAGGTAGAAATCTCTTCGTTTTCATTAATATATTGCTTAAGTTTTTCTATGTAACTCGTGATCATTGCACTGAATTTTTATGTACGGATTGGCAACCTAATTTTACTAGCATATATGTAAAATAGGACTAGGTCCCGTGACAAAAGTCAAAGAAATATCAACAAAGAGAAACTCTACAATAATTAAACTGGTACTGTATGGATATAATTCAGGTGTAAGTTTATCTGGTTTTGTAGAGTTTATTTATACTACCGATATCCCGCATTCTTTGGTGATGTAATATTTTTACAAAAGTCGTACTTTATCTTCCGGTGCACTTGGACCAGACATGAGACTCAAATAAAGTTTTCCCTTCCTTAGTATCTGGATAATACTGCTGATCTAAGACGCCGTCTGAATTTTCGGCAGAAATAAATCTAAACTTTTCCCCATCTTTTTCAGATATAACAGCAGAGTCCCATTGATCCATGAAAGTGCTATAACACTCATCTTCTAATGGTGGTGCACAACCAGCTGCGACTGAAATTAAAAACAATACAAAAAGGTATTTCATTTTAACTATCATTTTTTTTAATATTAATTACTACAACACTATTTTTTAAAATATTTAATACATAGAATCAACACAGTTTAAATCAACTTTAATTTTCCTGCTAGCAGTACTCTAACCGATGCTGCTAACAAAAAAGTTGTTTTAGAGAGTACGTGTAATTAAGTATACTTGATACAATCAAAAGGGCATCCAGATACCGCTAGTTATATCCGGCCCAACTAACGCCAGGTTTTCTGGTGACTCTGCAAAGTTAATCATAACTTGTGGCCTGTCCCATATTCCTCTATCAAAATGGTCCTGATAATACGCGACTTCATCATCACTAGCCCCTCTACCTAATACATTTTGATATAAAGCATTGATATAAGCGTCATCGCTTAAGTTTTCTCCGTATTTGGTTTTAAATTCAGGGGATGCCATAAAATTGGATGCGATTTGTTGTATTGACAAACCATTACTTTCCATATCATTCATATGATAGGCTACACCCGGCATGTCCGGAGTTCGTGCGAAAGCTGCTTGATAAAGCCTATATGCCTGGCCTGCAGTCTCCCCAGCATCAATATCGAGAGCGAGAGTACCGTTATTAAATTCAATTCTTTTAAACCCGTTTAACGTATCTGTTCCATAGGATGATGAAGTCAGATACCAGGCACTACCCTCATTCCTCAAACTATATAATTCATAATTACCAGAGGTTTCAAAACTATATTCAGAATCTTCCGCCCTAAAAAATTCATTCGCGCTTGTATTATCAAAATCAAGAATCCTGACCTTCCCCCCCATTCCAGAGTGAAGAGAACAGTAGTAGTAAAGATCTGCAGCGCCGTTTTCCGGAACAAAGCTAAATGAATCTGTTCCCTGGGTGTAGGTTACCCCATTGTTATATGCAATCCCGCTCGCATGGACGCCATCTGAGGTTTCAGAGAGCTTGAATGGATGATTTAGAGCCGAACTGGCCAGCGAAAACGTGTAGGTCTGACCAGAAACAAGTTCAATCGTTTGAGCAACCTTCCCCGAGGAATTAAATTGATACTTATGTCCCTGTTCGGTATGAAATACGGATACCTCGTAGTCAACGTTGGAACTGCTTCTATTAGTAGGTGTACTGTAACCGTGGTATGAAATGAAACTCTCCCCCAAAATATAAAATCGGATTAAAAAATATGAAAAAAGTTTCCGATTTTTTTTGACATCTTTCTAAATGTGGCAGATTACGTATATTTACTGCAATCGATTTCCACGGTATCCATATTTTTTACCTGTCGTCGAATTCGGATTATCAGGAGTTTGCAATTAGATTTACAACAACTTGATTATTCCGAGGGTAAGCTTACCTATTTTTAGAACGCCCATTCTTTAAAACAAATACAATAATTGACAGAAACCATGCAAAAAAGAATGACGCCACAAACCCTATACCCCAGATGTACACAAAGCCAAATTCATAGGCCAAACTGCCATAAAACATCAAATAAAAAATGAAAAAAAAACAAAATATTAGCCAAAAAAATAAGCTTTTCTTTCTTTTTTTTACCTGGGAACTCATAAGGACCTTTTTAATAGGGATTCTTACAAAATACTATCTGCATACGTAATCAATTAACCTTAAAAATTCCAGGAAAGTTGTTTCCCACCAATTAAATGCAAATGAATGTGATAGACAGTTTGTTGACCGTGACCATTAGTGTTCCAAATAAGTCTATATCCACTATCTTGAATTCCTCGTTCAAACGCTAGTTTTTTCGCTGTGAGTACAATTTCACCGATCAGATCCATATCCTTATCTCCTAAATCATTTATCGTAGCTATTTTCATCTTCGGAATAATAAGAATATGAACAGGAGCAACGGGGTTAATATCATTTATAGCAAAAACACGTTCTGTCTCATATATTATTTCAGACGGAATTTCTTTAGAAAGAATTTTTTCGAAAATTGATTTTTCCATAATGTAATCGTCTCCAGATCGCCAAGTCTACTTATTTTTTACATTATACGAGATAATATCAACTGTTAATCTAAACGAGTTATATCTCCAATAGCGAGGTTAATTTTGCTAGTCAATACCGAAATATCTTTTTTAACATAAATATATTTAAATACCATCGTTACAACTTTTTCATCTTATCAATTAAGATTTTTATTTCTTCCAAAACCTCTAGGTGCAAGATACTAAGGGTTTTTAGTCGAAGACTTTTTATTTTTACCTGATGTTACAGATTTAACCATTAATACTAGAAAAATTGATGCACAGATGACCCCAACAATTGCCGCGGATATCGCATGAACGTGATCGATGGAGTTGTAATTTTCTGGCGGGAAAATTTCATAAAAAATGGCAATTCCAAATTTCGCTGAAACAGTGGCGAGAACACCGTAAATCAATATTTTCGCAAAGGTTATCATTGATTACAGGTTTGCTAAAGTAAAACCTTGCAGACTATGCCAATGATATAAAAAAGACATAAAGCGCAGGAAGCGTCATACAGAGTATGATAACTATAATTTGTGTTTTCATTAGAAAGCCATTAGAAAGAACGGTAAATCTACAACAATGCTAAAAATTCTTCACGGTAGGTATCAAAAGCAAATCTCCGAGGTAAATCCATCAACCGCAATCCCTTTAGAACTAACGTCGATTCAAAAAGTCCTCAATATACATATAAAACAATTTAGATATGCAAAAGTTCGGTTAGTTCAGTAATTGGATATAAAATATTCAGACGATATTGATCCATACAGACACCCGAACTCACTTTATAGTGTCAAGAAATAAAGGAAAAAAAATGGGACTTCTCATTGAAGGAAAATGGCGTGATCAGTGGTATGACACAGCATCAACTGGCGGTAAATTCGAGCGTAGTATCGCACAGTTCCGTAACTGGATTACAAAAGACGGTTCCGCTGGTCCAACCGGCAGGGCTGGATTTAAAGCGGAAATCGGACGGTACCATCTTTATGCGAGCTACGCTTGCCCATGGGTACATCGCGTTTTGATTTACCGAAAACTTAAAGGTTTGGAGAAAGCAATTGATGTTTCGTTTGTACATTGGTACATGGCTGAGCAGGGCTGGACATTTAATAAAGATGAAGAAGGAATAGTAGGCGATCATTTATTTAACCTGGAATTTGCACATCAACTGTATACCATGGCAGACGAAAATTATACAGGTCGCGTTACCGTTCCAATTCTTTGGGATAAAGATCAAAATACAATCGTTTCAAATGAGTCCTCAGAAATCATCCGTATGTTGAACTCTGCTTTTGATGATAATGGGGCTAATGATGGTAATTACTACCCAGCGCATCTTCAGGATGAAATTGATAAAATTAACCATCGTATTTATCACACCGTAAATAACGGTGTCTACAAATCAGGCTTTTCCACAACTAGGGGGGCATATGAGGAGGCGGTCTATCCTTTATTTGAAACCCTAAATTGGTTAGAGGACCGTCTAGGAAACACGCGCTTTTTGCACGGAAATACGCCTAATGAGTCTGATTGGAGATTGTTCCCGACGCTTTATCGCTTTGATAGTATCTACCACAGTCATTTCAAATGCTCAATTAAGCGTATAGTAGATTATCCAAACTTATGGGAATATACTCGTGATCTTTACCAGTGGCCTGGCATAATAAAAACTGTCAACATGAAGCATGCACGCAACCACTATTACGAAAGTCATGAGACAATCAATCCAACACGCATCGTACCAGTTTTGCCGGACATTGACTGGGATAAGCCTAGTAATAGAAATAAGATTTTTTAATGCAGACGACATGTTTATTTAGTCTACTCAGATACGAACACTAAAGCTCTTTACCAGTTATAACCGTAAATCCTTGCTCCCGAATCACCTATAAATGGTTACTTAATACTGCGAATAGAATAAAAAACAGATAATTACTGATTTTTCAAACTCAATTGATTTAGAGCTTCGCTTGCTAATCCCTCTCCAGCCTCTCTGTATAAATTAAAGGAAGGAATACCCATTTTTGATAACTCATCAACTTCAGTTTCATGCTTAGCTATTGCGACTACTTTGCAATCTACCTCGCTCGCCTGAATCCTTTCCGCAGCATAAACATTGCTCATATGATTTGGCATAGCAAGGATGATCATCTCTTCTATCGATTTCGCCTGGTGCACCATGTTCCAAAAGTCCGTATCCGTAGCATCTGCTACCTCCACATTAAAACCTTGATCCCTTAAATATAAAGCACGGTCATCATTCAATTCTATTCCAAGAACTTTCCCCGGTTTGGCTTGCTCCAGAACTCTGTAAGCTCCGGTTCCTACTCTTCCCATACCAATAATTAATACTGTAGATTCACCTGTATCTAAAACCTTATCCTTCGGATGCAGAGTATCTTTCTGAAAAGAATTAAATGCCTTTTTATACTTTTGATATATTTCTTCCGCATTTTTACTAAATGGTGCAGCAGCAGCAAAACTGATACTCACTGCAATTGCAATAACTAATAACCATTCAACAGAAAGAAATCCTTGTGAAACACCGAGTGCAGCCACAATTAATCCGAATTCAGAAAAATTTCCCAGTGTTATTGCATTAAGCAAGCTCGTTCTCGATCTCAAACCAAAACGTGATGTAATAAAGAAATACAACCATGTTTTTACAGGAAGTATTAACACTAATCCTATTGCAGTTAAAATTATTGGAATTGTTGGCAACCCTTGCATTCCAACCGATAAGAAAAAACCAACAAGCATTAATTCTTTAAAGCTAAACAGTGATTTTGCCAAAGCTTTAGACTTCGGATGATTTGAAATTACAATACCAAGAATAAGAGCACCCAAATCACCCTTAAGATCAACCGAATAGAAAAATTCATAACCTGCGACCAAAGCAAAAAAAAGTCCACTAACAACAAGTAATTCACCGTAGCCCGCATGGTCAATAAGCTTATAAATTAGCTTCTTCACGGGAGGCAAAAATAATAACAACACTAATAATGCATATATACTAGGGTACTTTCCTTCACTGACTGCTAAAAATATAACGGCAAAGATATCTTGCATGACTAAAATGCCTATGGCTATCTTCCCATAA
>JAOINQ010000033.1 GCA_028139685.1 Betaproteobacteria bacterium | reverse complement strand
TGGGTCTTGCTCTTTTTAGGAATTTTCGTATTTGTGGCCTGGAGGCTTAATGCGGCATATTGGAAAGATATTAAGTAAAATATAGATTTCTTGGTTTACGTTATTTCTTCAAATCTTTCTGGTTTATTGACGATAGGGACCTAGATGGTTACTGTTACCACCGAGTCTGGAAGTATACTAAAGCCTTATATATTAAGAGCAACATACCAGTGGTGCTTAGATTTTGGATTCAGCCCGTGCATTCAAGCGCTTGTTTGTCCGAATACCAGAGTTCCTCGAGATTATGTGGAAAGCGGAATGATTATTTTAAATATCTCTCCCATCGCGGCTCATAAGCTGGATTTAACAAACAATGATATTTCGTTTACCGGCAGATTCGCCGGTAGCGCCATGGAGATTTGGGTCCCGGTTAAAAATGTTTTGGCAATTTTTTCTAAGGAGACTGGGCAAGGTGTTACTTTCGAAAATACTGCTGATCCGGAGCTCAAAACTGATCAACAATCTGGCTTTTCAAAAAACGAAAACACCAGCGGGAGAGATCGTTTTGTCATGATCGAGTCAAAAAAGGAGTCAAAAAAAAGAAAACACTCCGCGGGAAAAAGAAAAACCACAACTTTTCTCAAGAGAGTAAAGTAGGGATGATTCTCCCGAAAGACAAACTCAGGTAATTTGAAGAACGCAAAACGATGGACTTCAACACTAAATTCGCAAATAATAAAAAAAATTACGGAAATAATGGGTAGTGCATGTTATATTTGAATCCGTGCCGGTTTAGCTCAGTGGTAGAGCAACCGCCTTGTAAGTTAAATTGCAACTCTCTTTGGAAACATTGAGATGACCACTCCTCAAATTCGGGGAAACCTTTAAAATGGCAATCCCGAGCGAAGCACCTTTGTGGGTGAACGTGTAGAGACTTGACGGGGAGCATCTAAGTTGATGCTAATCAATATGATGAAGAGAAAGTCCAAATTCTCACGACAATTGTTGTCGACTGTGAAAATGGTTGAGAATTATGAAGCGGTAGGTCATCAGTTCAAATCCGATAACCGGCACCATTTTTTTCGGTAAAATTTTTCCGAGAGACGCTTGTGAGAAATTTCATTCTGCAGAGAGTATGGCTTCTTTTCGCAACAATTCCAACAATTCTCCAGTTTCGTACATTTCACTAACGATATCTGCTCCGCCGATAAATTTTTCATTTATATAAAGCTGTGGAATAGTCGGCCATTGCGAAAATTCTTTAATCTCTTGCCTGACTTGTTCATCTTCCAAAACGTTGATGGTCGCGATATCCCTGAGTCCGCTTTTCTTTAAGATTTGAATAACTTGTCCCGAGAAACCACACTGCGGGAACTGTGCAGTTCCTTTCATAAAGAGAACTACTTTATTATTGGTTATAGCATCTTTTATAAAATCGCTTGCTTCCATATGAACTACGCCTCCCCTATTCATTACGTTGACTTTCCCAATATCAATACTCTCGGTAGACCTGATAAATCATCAATTTGTTCCAACACAACCAATCCTTTTAATATAGCAAAATCACTAAGTAGGTTCCTTTGGTCAAATCCGTGTTCAATTAACAGTCTACCATCATCTTTTAACCAATCACTTGCTCCGCTAATGATTTTCATTGCGTCTTTGGTTCCAGATTGAGTGGGCTCTTTTCCATAAAGTGATATAGAGGGTTCATAACCAGATAATGTATTTTCCCCATTGGTTTTTTTCGTACCTACATACGGCGGGTTTGTAATTATCAAGTCAAAGGGTCCATCTTCGTCAGAATCTAAAGCATCCCACCAGTCGCCCAGCCTGAAATGTATATTGACGCCGAGTCTAATGGAGTTATTCCTCGCTTCCGATATTGCCTTTGGCGAGCAGTCCGTTGCCATGGCATATATTGATTTGGAAATAGATAACAATATACTAGAAATAACTGCACCAGATCCGACTCCTAGTTCTAGAATTTTAAGGTTGTTTTTTTTGGAATTAGATAGAGTAATAATAGATTCTTCCACGAGAATTTCAGTTTCCCCTCGCGGTATTAAAACATTTTCAGTAACTTGAAACTTGAATTTGTAAAATTCAGTCCAACCGACGATATATTCAAAGGGAATCCCTGCATCCAATTTCTTTAGAGACTCGGATAACAAGGCATAGCAAGATTCATCCGGAAGTTCCTCACATTGGTGAGCAAGATGCCAATAATCAGGTTTTTTTGCTATATGTGAAATGAGTTTTCGGATATACGTGTTGTATTTAATATCATTCATTCACCTAATCTACCATCGACGATAATCTTTCTGCCTGATGTTGTGCGACAAGCATATCCGTGAACTCCTCTAGCATACCTTCAAGTACCTGGTCCAATTTGTAAGACGTTAGGTTTATTCTATGGTCTGTAACTCTACCCTGGGGGAAATTATATGTTCGAATTCGCTCTGACCGATCTCCGGAACCTATGAGCGTTTTACGCGTGTCTGCTATGGACTTTTGCTGGTTAGCAAGTTCTTGATCTTTTATTCGTGCGCATAAAACTTTGAGTGCTTTTTCTTTGTTTTTGTGTTGGCTACGGTCATCTTGACACTCAGCTACTGTCCCTGTCGGTAAATGAGTAATTCTGACAGCGGACTCTGTTTTGTTTACATGCTGTCCTCCAGCTCCAGATGCACGGAATACATCAACCCTTATCTCTTCAGGCTTAATATTAATTTCACTAATGTTTTCTACTTCAGCCAAAACAGCTACAGTGCATGCTGAAGTATGTATTCTTCCTTGTGTTTCTGTAACAGGAATCCGTTGAACTCGGTGACCACCAGATTCAAACTTGAGGGTAGAGTAAACATTCTTACCAACTAATTTTATGATGATTTCTTTAAATCCCCCCAGGCCAGACTCATGGGAAGAGATAATTTCTATTTTCCATTTCTTTCTCTCAGCAAATTTTGTGTACATGCGCATTAAGTCGGCTGCAAACAGGGTCGACTCATCACCACCTGTCCCTGCTCGAATTTCCAAAAGCACATTTTTTTTATCATTCGGATCTTTTGGTAAAAGTAACCCTTTGAGCTCATTTTCAACTTCTGTCACTCTTTTTTTTAAACCTTCTAACTCAATGACTGCGTCTTCTTTTAGTTCTGGGTCTGAGGTCCAAGATTCAGTCGTTTCAATGTCTTTGCTCAGGCTATCCAAATTTCTCGCCCGATCTACAATGGGTAATAACTCTGCCCTTTCGATAGAAAGTGCTTGAAATTTCTTTATATTTTTAGTCACCTCAGGATTGGCTAATTCTAGCTCGACGTCTGTTAAACGTGAATTAATCTTTTCCAGCCTTTTCCTTAAACTTTCATTTATCATCGAGCTCTATCCCGTATAGTTTTTTAATCCAATGCCTTATTTCTGAATATTTTTCTGAATTATGATCATTTAAAGCTACGTAAGCATTGTGTAAAAATTTATTCGAAATCTTATTTGCCAGTTCGGATAGAACGTCCTCTACGGTTGTGCCATTCTCAACTTTTCTAATCGCATTTTTGACCTCACTTTTAATTGCCTGATCACTCTTGCTTTTTAATTGCTGTATTATTGGAACAATTTTACGTTTTTCTTTCCAATTGAAAAATTCTTCGATACTGTCCTCTATAATCTCTCTAGCTTCTCCAGCGGATGATATTCTTGACTTAATATTTTCATCTATCTGAGCACCTAAGTCATCTATCGAAAAAAGAAAAACGTTATCGAGTTTTTTAACCTCAGGTTCAAAATCCCTTGGAACAGCTAAGTCTATACAAACAATAGGACGATTTTTCCTTTTTTTTAAAGCGGTCGAAATTGCACCAAGACCAACCAAAGGCAAAGAACTGGCCGTGCAGCTAATTATTACGTCAAAATTCTCCAGGTTCCTATTTAAATCTGAAATTGGAAAGTAGCTCCCACTGAATTTTTTTATAAGCTCTTGCCCTCGCTTTAGGTCCCTATTTGTTAAGGTTACCGACTTAGGATTTTGTCCTGAAATATGATTTAGACAGAGGTTTATCATTTCACCTGCACCAATAAACAAAACATCACAATTGGATAGGTCGCCAAAAATCTTTTTGGTTAGCTGGATGGATAAAGATGCTAAAGATATTGATTGTTTCCCAATATCTGTCTCGCTTCGAACTAGCTTTGCTACATTGAACGCTTTTTGAGTTAAATAATCAAGGTTATTACCGGCATAACCGAGTTCTTTTGATATACGAGTTGCGGATTTTAGCTGACCTAAAATCTGAGTCTCACCCATTGCCATAGAATCTAATCCACATGCCAAACAAAAAATATGGGAAACGGCATCCTTTCCTTCTCGTTTATATGTATGTGCTTGGATTTTTTCAATATTTTCGTTTGAATGCATTGCTAGCCAATTTAGTGTTTTATCAAATATGTTTGATAAATTATCACCATAAAAATAAAATTCCGTACGGTTACACGTCGATAAAATAACCTGCTCAATCGCAAGAGGATCCAAAAGCGTTTTTAATTGTTGTTGTGCTTGCAAAATTTTATTTTCTGGGATGCTGACACGCTCCCGCAGTGACAAATCAGCGCTTTTATGATTTAAACCAATAATAAAATATTTAAAGTCCATTACAGTTTTGTTTTATCTTGGGGATTTTTTATTGAGAAATAGCTTGTAAGCAAGATTTTGCGATTCGTTTGTATATTCGTACCCTAATTGCTTGAGGAATTTTTCCAAAAGTCGTCCCTCATCCTCAGGCACTTGTAATCCAATTAATATCTTTCCACTGTCAGTCCCATTATTCTTGTAATTAAATAAAGAAATATTCCACGAGGGATGCATCTTAGATAGAAAACTAGTGAGAGCGCCTGGGCGTTCAGGGAAATCAAACTTAAATAATTTTTCGTTATCGGTAAGGTTTGATTTTCCTCCGACCATATGCCGTATGTGTGATTTTGAGATTTCGTCGTCTGACAGGTCAAAAACCTTGAACCCATGTATCTTTAGTGCCTTCAGAGTTTTAATTTTCTCTTTAGAGTCTTTTACTTCGATACCAGCAAAGACAACAGCCATGTTCGAGTCTTCCATCCTGTAATTAAATTCCGTTATATGACGATTTCCTAATGTTTCACATAACTTCAAGAAAGATCCCCTCCTTTCAGGCAAAGATACTGCTAGCAAAGCCTCCTTGTTTTCTCCTAGCTCCGATCGTTCCGCTATTATTCTCAATCTATCAAAGTTAACATTAGCACCACAAGTAATCGCGACTAAATTGTCTAATTTTTGCGTGTGACCATTAACTGCAACATACTTTTTAAGTCCTGCAAGTGCCATTGCTCCAGCGGGCTCTTGAATTGTGCGAGTATCCTCAAATATATCCTTTGTCGCAGCACAGATTTCATCAGCACTGACTATACAAAAATCATCAACGACAATTTTAGCAAGCTTAAAAGTTTCAAATCCTACTTGCTTGACAGCAGTTCCATCAGAAAAAATCCCCACGTGTTTAAGCTTAATCCTTTTGCCTTTATCAATAGAACGCGCCATTGCATCGGAATCCGCAGTTTGAACACCAATAATCTTTATGTTTGGTCTGATTGACTTAATGTAACAACCTATACCTGATATTAAACCGCCACCACCAACCGCAATAAATATGGCATCAATTGGTTCGGACATCTGCCTGATGATTTCCATTCCTATGGTTCCTTGACCTGCGATAACGTGCATGTCGTCGAAAGGATGGATTAATTGTTTCTTACTAAGTCTTGCGATTTTCCTTGCCTCTTCAAAAGCATCGGAATAAGAATCGCCATGCAACACCACATCGGAGCCTAATCTTTTCACTGATAGTACTTTCACTGATGGCGTAGTTTGTGGCATCACTATGGTCGATCTTATTTTGAGTTTTTTGGCAGCAAGACTAACCCCTTGCCCATGATTGCCCGCTGATGCAGCAATAACTCCTTTAATAAGCTCTTTGGGGCTTAAATTTGACATTTTATTGTAGGCGCCTCGTATCTTAAAGGAGAACGTCTCTTGTTGATCTTCTCTTTTGTAAAAAATCTTTTTCCCTATCTTCCTACTGATAATGGGCGCAAACTCTAATTTTGATTCTGTCGCGACGTCGTAAACGTTAGCGCATAAAATTTTCTTCAGGTATATATCTAAAATATCTTTTTTCTGCTTACTGTTCATTTGTCTAATTATTTAATCAAAATGTCGGCAACTATTGGCGAGAAGATTATACTGAATTTGCTTCCGATATTTGGTTGACTCTCTATTTTAAGTGAGGCTCCATACTTTTGGACAATCTCATTAACTATAGATAGTCCAAGTCCAGTACCCCTAATTTCCCTTGATCCCGTACTATCAACTCTATAAAACCTTTCAGTCAACTTGTCGATGTGATGCGCCTCAATTCCAGGGCCGTTATCGCTCACAGCGAAAACCACATTATTTTCCTCTGAATTAAAACAACTCACCCATATTTTACCGCCTTTTTGGGTGTAGATTATCGCGTTATTAATTAAATTCCAAAAAGCGCTTCTAAGGTTTTCTTCAGCTCCAGATACGAAAACATTATCCTCGATATTGAAATAAATTGAATGTTGATTTTTGTCAACATTTGCACTCAATTTTGATAACTCCCTCGTTAATAAACTTATGTTTGTTCGATGGGTATTTTTTGCGGGGTAGGATTTTTCTAGTTTCGATAGTAATAGCAGATCATTGATTAACTCATCCATTCGCTTAGTTTGAAGAAGCATTTCTGCGAGCATTTTATTTCTTTCAACTTTGTTAATTTCTATTTCGGAGATAGTTTCTAAATATCCGTTGATGACTGTCAAGGGCGTTTTTAGCTCATGGGAAGCGCTAGCAACGAAGTCTCTCTTTTCAATTTCTAGTTGTCTCAGTTTTGTTACATCCCTGCAAAAAATTATTTTTTGGTTAGTATCAAAGGGTAACAA
>JAOINQ010000032.1 GCA_028139685.1 Betaproteobacteria bacterium | reverse complement strand
TTTGATCATGCAATGTCTGAAACTGAGCATGAGCATCATCATGAGGCTCCTCAGGGACCGCCCCCAGATGGTCCAGCTGGACCCCCAGATGGAGCTCCTCCAATGGATCCGGGCCCAGACATGCCTCCTCCGGATGATCCATCTACGATGGCGTAATAAGTTTAGCTTCATTAGTCCGTCTACTCCTTTTTGGGGTAGACGGACCTTTTTATTTTCGTCATGGTTTTTTGTATGTATGTCTCTTGTGACATTTTTTCCTAAGTTAAGTTATGCAGAGATTTCTTGGGTAAAATATTTCCGAACTAAAGGTGCGGATTTTTTTTACAACCCAGCATCGATTAAAAAAAGCCCAGATCTAAAGGAAGTAAATGTTTTTGTTCTCTCGAACTATGTTTTTCAAACGAACAGCGGTGAAAAATCCGTCTTAGTTCGCCAAAGGTTTGACTGTAACAGAGGGCGTTACAAAATTTTGGCTTTCAAATCGTTTTCAAAAATAAATGCCAAAGGAAAAATGATCATTTCAAATGGTGTTTCAAAAGGTTGGATGTATATCGTGCCTAGAACTCCAGACTCAATACTTCAAAAAATAGTCTGCTCAGGTTAGTTTTATCTACTTTTCTGTTTATATTGTAGAGAGCAATGACTGCGAGAAATGGCTTTGCTCCGTAACGCCATGTGCTTGGTCTTTCTACCCGCAACTCTTTTTCTCCAGTTTCTAAAACTAGCCGAGCGAAGATGTGTTCTCATGAGCACAATAATTTGTTTTTCGCTTAGTGAAAATTGTTTCTTTATGGCATCTATTGGAGTGCGGTCTTCCCATGCCATCTCAATTACTCGGTGCACGGTATCTTCAGTTAGCTTTCTTTGACGCATTGCAAAAATTTTCACAAGTAAAAAAATATAATGATTTTTCGTATACAGGATAGCACTATCCTGATTTTTGTTGCAGAATACAACATTATATTCAAATAATTTCAGGAAGACAGTGATGGCAGATGATGTTGCGGAGTTAAATCCGTCTTTGATTATGGCGGCTAGTTTAATTTACATGTCCTCAATTGATGGTACGATTGCTCAGCAGGAGTGGGGACAGTTGAAAACCGTGGTTGGCGGTGATGATGATCTTCTAGAAGCAGGACTTGATTACGTGCGAGACACTCCTCTAGACAAGTTTCTTCAGGATGCTTCTCCCATGTTGAATGCCGAACAAAAAAAATGCGTGTTGCTAAACGTTTATGACTCTCTGTTGTCAGATGGCTCTATCGAACCGGAGGAAACAAAGTTATTTGATAAGTTTTTAGACAAGTTTGATGTTTCAAAGGATAGTTTGAGTGGTGACCTTGCCACATTGACAGTGAAAAATAATACAAAGGTAGTTGGAATTTAAAAAAATCCCCAAAACCATATTTATAATAAAACCACATGAACGACTCTATTAGAGAAATTAGGAGGTATTGCACGTGATTATTGCCCTTTCTGCCATATTTTTGTTATCTTACGCCGCAATAGCCTTAGAGCACCCTCTTCATGTAAATAAATCAGCAACTGCGTTGATAGGTGCAGGTTTACTTTGGACGATATACGTTCTATTTAGCGGTGGTGATATTCACACCATGGTTCACGATGAATTAGGTCATACGCTTATTGAAGTGGGCCAAATTGTTTTCTTTTTGATGGGCGCCATGACTATTGTAGAGTTGATAGATATTCATAATGGATTTGATATTATTACCAAAAGGATTAAGACAACAAAGTCATCAACTTTGCTTTTTCAGATAGGTGTGGCGACTTTCTTTCTTAGCGCAGTATTAGACAATCTCGCAACAACCATCGTTATGTGCTCATTGATATCCAAACTTTTGGGCAAGAAGGAAGACCGTTTATTATTTGCCGGTTTGATTGTGATTTGTGCAAATGCTGGCGGAGCGTGGTCTCCGATCGGTGATGTGACCACGACCATGCTTTGGGTAGCAGATAAGATATCTGCTTTAAATGTCATATATGAGGTGTTCATACCATCTATTGTTGCGGCAGCTATACCACTATATTTTGTTACCAATTCCTTGAAAGGTCAGGGAGTGGAACCTCCGAAAACGGATGTGGGTGTTGCCAGACACGCAGAGACAACGCAAAAAGAAAGAAATGTTATATTTTATTGTGGTATTGGAGCACTAATTGGCGTTCCAATTTTCAAAACCATAACGCATCTGCCACCATTTTTGGGGGTCATGTTTGGCTTGGGGTTCCTGTGGTTAATTACGGATTTATTGCACAAAGGCAAGAAGGAATCTGAAAAAGCACAGTTTTCACTTGCTCGCGCTTTATCCAAGATTGACATGAGTTCCATTATTTTCTTTATAGGTATTTTGCTAGCCGTGGCTACATTAGAGCACAGTAAAATTTTACCTGAGCTTGCGAAGTGGCTAGATGAAACCCTCGGAAATACAACTCTAGTGATTATGTTAATTGGGCTCATGAGCTCACTGGTCGACAATGTTCCCATGGTGGCAGCTTCAATTAAAATGTTCCCCATGGACTTGCATCCGAAAGACAGTTACCTTTGGCAGTTTTTAGCTTTCTGTGCCGGAACGGGCGGTTCGATTTTGATTATTGGCTCTGCAGCCGGATTGGCGGCGATGGGTATGCAAAAGATTAATTTCTTTTGGTACGTTAAGAAAATCAGCGTTTTAGCTTTGGTGGGTTACATAGCTGGTGCGTTAACATACGTTGCTTTGTCTCCGCTATTTGGCCATTAATCTGACAGGATTCTATGTGTCAGAATTAGCATCGTTTTCTTTTTGTAGCCGGTACTCACAAGTGGGCGAGTGGTTTTCAAGCATCCCATCGATAGTGACCGTATCGATACCACAAAAAGCGCATTTGTATTTGTACAACTCACCGTCAAGTTTCTCTTGCGGATAGTCAATGTAAAAACGGTGTCTATGAATGTTATAAAAATTGGTCATGTTAAAGAAGTTTTTTTTATTTATTTGTAGTATAAGCATTTTGAAGTTTGGTTTGGGGGAGTAGCATATGGAAGGTTATGTTTTTTGGGCAGCTATGGTTGGGGTTATTGCCTCGATCTCATTGTTATTTGGTTCTGCAATCGGTATTTATTTTAGAGTATCATCCACTGTCATTGGTCTGATGGCGGCATTTGGAGCTGGCGCACTTCTTTCTGCATTAGCTTTAGAGTTGGTAGCTCCAACAATCTATGAGTTAAGTTCTGCCAAAGATGCGAAACAAAGATTAGAAGCAGAGCAGCACTTTTTTCTATTAATCGTGGGGGCTGTTGTTGGGGGTTTACTTTTTGTCTTACTCGACCAACTCATAAATCAAAAAGGAGGCTACCTAAGAAAAACTGCCTACATAATTTCAAAGTCTGCAGTTGATAAGGAGAAATTTTTTAAAAAAGCAATGAAAGATGTTGCCGATGTTCCGCTTTTTTATAAATTGGATCCTGAGGATATGAGTATCATTATTGGTCATTTAAAGCCTCGTTTTCTTCATAAAGGCGATTGTGTTTACACACGAGGAGATACTCCTGAATCAATGTACGTTATTCGCAGTGGATCTCTGAAAGTTGAAAGTCCTGATCATCCGGATTTGGTACTTGCGAAAGGTGAGATTGTTGGTGAGATGTCGCTCTTAAACAAGGTGAATCGAACAGCTGATTGTACAGCTAACGATGAGACAGAGCTTTTGGTGCTCTCAGCCGAGGACTTCCATATGCTTCGCGAAAAAATACCTGAGTTTGACGAAGAGTTAAGAGCTATGGCTAAGGAGAGATTCGAGGAAAATATCGATCACGTTGAGAAAGATGCCGATGCAAGAGCTAAGTGGGCTGAGCTTGCAATGGAAGCGGTTCACCATGGTGATACCGGTGATTTGCCAACAAGGGCAGATTTGCAGAAACAGTTTAACTCTCATGGTAATGCTGCATTCGCAATTTGGTTAGGTATTATGCTTGATGCAATCCCAGAGAGTTTTGTTTTAGGAATCGCTGTTTTAACGTTAATTTCAGCAAGTGTCGCGGCAGGCACTGACCCTAGTTTTCTAAATGTGCTCCCATACACGTTTATTGCTGGGTTATTTTTGTCGAATTTTCCTGAAGCGTTATCTAGTTCTGCGCAAATGAAAAAAGAAGGCATGGAGATATGGAAAATACTTTCCTTATGGGGTTCATTGGTAGTGCTGACTGCTGTTGGGGCAGCTATTGGGGCATTTATTGGAGAAGGTGTTTCTCACTCAACACTTGTAATTGTGGAAGGACTAGCAGCAGGTGCGATGCTTACCATGATTTGCGCAGCAATGTTACCTGAAGCTGCACATTTGGCAGATAATAATCTAGTCGGTTTAGCCACTCTTGCAGGATTCTTGGCTTCAGTTTTGTTTAAGCTTCTGGAGTGAGTACCTACACAACATTTTTTTTAGAACTCAGATAAATAACGACTTTCGAGATGGTTTCTGAAATGATCTACGTTTAGGATAGATCCGTGGGATGCATCTGAAGTTAATTTATCGGTAGATTTTATACTCGCCTTTTTCCAAATATTTTCATCGAGCCAGTGAAATATCAAATTGAGATTTTCTTTGCCCACTATGTCATCAAAATTACTGTGTTCTAATTGAATCATCGCCTTCCATTGGGCGGCATAGATTGCTCCCAATGTATAACAAGGAAAGTATCCAAATAAGCCTTCGGGCCAATGAACATCTTGCATTGGCCCGTCGCAAAATTCACCTTTTGTCGATATACCTAAAAGCTCTTCCATTTTTTCATCCCATAATTGGGGGATGTCTTCTGCCTCTACATCTCCATTTATGAGTCCTTTTTCGATTTCGTACCTAAGAATTATATGAGCAGGGTAAGTGATCTCATCAGCATCAACCCGGATAAAACTGGGCTTAACCTTTAAGATAAGCCTTTTAAGGTTTTCTAGGTGCGTCGAGGGCTGTTCTCCAAAATTTGATAAGATTTTCGGATGTATCCTTTCGATGAAACGTGGATGCCCCCCAATATGTTTCTCAAAAAAGAGAGATTGACTTTCATGAATACTCATTGATCTAGCCTGTCCAACGGGTTGATCTAACAAACTACTCGGCAAATTTTGTTCGTATCTCGCATGGCCGGTTTCGTGTATCGTTCCCATCAATGCTGGCAAAAATTCTGTATTTTTGTACCTTGTTGTGATTCTCACATCCTCAGGTGTGCCCCCACAAAAAGGATGGATACTTTCATCAAGTCTCCCAGCCTTGAAGTCAAATCCAAGAACTTCCATAATCTCTAAACCTAGTTGCTTTTGTTTTTTAATCTCAAATAACCCTTCCGTCACGATCACAGGTTCATTAGCTTGCTTAGCCAAAACTTTGGCAAGCAAGTTTGGCAACCAAGATTTAATTTCGCCAAATAAGTCATCTACAAATATTTCGGTCAGATGTGGTTCGTACTTGTCCATTAGTGCTTCATAAGGCGAGACTTCAAATTTTTCCGATAAAATTTTTGCTTCCGCACGGGAGTGCGTCACTACTTTTTTAAAGTTTTCGAGAAAACTTTTCCAATCATTATCGAATCTTTGTTTTCGCCAGCCATGCTCACATAGACTCGCAGCAAGGTGTTTTTCTTTAAACAACTCTTTCGGTATTACCTCTGTTCTTTCAAATCTTCTTTTTATTTCAACTAAGTTAGCCCTTTCGGTTTCAGACAAGTCTTCATTTTCCGCATCGGAAATAATTTTTTTGTTATTGGGGTCACATTCTAGTTCATGGACTATTTGTGAAAGCTCGGCTATTGCCTCCGATCTGGCATTAAGACCTTTTTCTGACATGTTAGTAGCCTGATCCCAAAAGGCTACCTCTTTCAAATGGTTTAACCGGTTGATACGTGTTTGCAAATTGGATAGCTTTTTGTAGTTGTATTCCATTGAGCTCTCGGTTGATAATATAACTCTTTTAATGACAAATTTTTTTCATGAAAGTTTTATTTGTAGCAATATTATTTTTAATACCAATTTACATTTGGTACAGGCTTGTAAAGCGTGTTGACAGGATACTATTTGATGGGGCATTACATTCCTTTGTTTTATATCTTCTCCTGATTGCTGGATGGGTAGGTATATCACTAGGGTTATTCTTTTTATTTTCCGAAGCGCTTTGATTCTTTCAGGGTTAACAATTGCGTACCACTGACGAAAAGGTCCTGTTTTCAACCTCTGATCTCATAAATTTTTCGAGATGCCAGTATCTTTCAATGATAGATTTTGAGGCTATGTCTAACCCGGCATTGTTGTCTCAAAAAGTTGAGTCATCTGATTATATGCAAATGATTCAGGATAACGGGAAGAAGCACGAATTAGAATGCTGGGATGAGTTACGTAAAAAATACGAATCCGTATTAGAGTTAGGATATGAGTTGTCTACACTGGAAAGAATAGAAGCTACAAAACAAGCAATGCAAACGGGTGTAGATATAATCTTTCAAGGAGCACTACAGGTTGAGCAATTTATTGCGAGACCAGATTTCATCGTCAGAGTGGATACTCCCTCTAAGTTAGGCTCATACTCTTACGAGGTGAAGGATTCTAAGTTATCAAGATCTGCCAAGGCAGATGCAGTTTTGCAACTTATGCATTACTCTGAGGCAATATCACACACCCAAGGTTTCTTGCCACAGCACGCATTTCTTATATTAGGGGACAAGTTAGAGAGAAAGTTTGATGTAAAGAATTATTTTTTTTATTTCAGTAATTTAAAAAAAAGATTTCGTAACTTTTTTGTGAAGAGTCATGATCGTACCGTCTTGCCTCTACCTTTACCTTGTACTCATTGTGAAATGTGCCATTGGAGGAACTACTGTAATGACTCCTGGCTTGAGGCTGATCATTTAGTTCAGGTTGCTGGGATCAATAGAGACCAAATTATTAGATTTAATCAAGCGGGAATACAAACTATGGAGGCTCTTGCAAACTTGTCAAGAGAAGGAAAGGTAAAGGATATAGGGCGAGCAACGTTTCTCAGACTTCAACAACAAGCTAAATTGCAAGTTCGAAGCCGAGCAGAAGGTAGTAAGCCATTATACGAATTGATCATGGCGGATGAGGCTGGCATCAGATCACAAAGTGATGATTTGCCTGATGATCATGGATTGGGTAAGCTCCCGAGTCCCGAGGCAGGGGATCTTTTTTTTGATATAGAAGGCGATCCTTTACTTGATGAAAAACTAGAATATCTGTTTGGTATTTTTTATTTTGAAAACAAAGAGGAGCAATACCGCTCTTTTTGGGCGTTAAGTTTAGCAGAGGAAAAAAAAGCATTCATGGAACTAATGGAGTTCATAGAGGAACATTTCAAAAAGTTTCCAAAGGCTCGCATATACCATTATGCTTCCTATGAAAAAGATGCTTTGCGAAGATTGTCAAACAAATATGGTGTTAGTCAGGCATACGTTGATAATTTGTTAAGGAATAAAAAACT
>JAOINQ010000031.1 GCA_028139685.1 Betaproteobacteria bacterium | reverse complement strand
ACAAAGAGAAAATTGAGGCATTGATAACTAGTGCTGAGGATGATGGTGCTGTAATTGTTGTCGACGGAAGGCTTTTTAAACCCTCTGATGATCTCCATGAGGGGTTTTTCTTAGGACCTACCGTGATTGACAAGACTCAAATTTGGATGGATTCGTATAAAGAAGAAATTTTTGGGCCTGTTTTGCAGATAGTCCGAGTTGAGACATTATCTGAGGCTATCCAGTTAATTAATAAAAATGTTTACGGAAACGGTTGTTGTATTTTCACAGGCGATGGGAATACAGCAAGAATTTTTTCAGAAGAGGTCTGGGCAGGAATGATAGGAATTAACGTTCCATTACCTGTGCCTGCAGCTACCCAAAGCTTCGGGGGATGGAAGGACTCACTATTTGGAGATCTTAATATTTATGGCCCCGATGGGGTGAGGTTTTACACAAGGAGAAAAACTATTACCCAAAAATGGCCTGGTAAAAATTCATCAGAAGAAAAGCAGTTTTCTATGCCATCTAACAATTAGTCATTATATTAATTGCGAAGTATCCTAGTTATATCTGTCAAACTAACGTTTTTTTGAGGTTTCAGAACGAAACAATTACCGCAAACAATAGCTAGTGGGTACATCCACAACGGGATCATAGCTGGAAAATTAAATGGTGTTATCCCAACGACAATCCCAACTGGAGGAAATTCACTCCAACAATCAATCGAAGAGCCTATTTCTTTATTATGTTCTCCCTTTAGAAGTTCAGGCGCAGCACATGCAAATTCAACATTTTCAATACCTCGTTGCAACTCCCCCTTTGCATCATGAACTATTTTCCCGTGCTCCTGACCTATAAGCTCACAAATTCTTTTAGAGTTCTGTTCGAGCAGCTCTTTAAATTTGAACATTATTCGTGCTCGTTTGATAGCTGGAGTTCTTTTCCAATCCGGCAGCGCTTTTTCAGCGGCAGATATAGCTGCTTCAACAGCAGATTTTCCACCCACTGCTAAATGCTTAATTACAGTGCCATGTGCAGGGTTAAAAACATCTAACGTTGATTCATTAAAATTTATAACTTCCCCATTAACCAAATGGCCCAGGACTAACCTTGATGTTGATTGCTCTTCTGACGCTCGAATTACTGTCTTTTCTTCAATCATATTTTAGATCCTTATTCTTTACAAATTTCTGTCAAAAGGCTGTGAAAAAATATTATCACCAGAAATTCTCGCTTTCCGTAAAATTTCTCTTTTGTCATTTTAATTTGGTACATTTCCCAAATGTCGCCGTATCCGCAGAGGGGCCATTCATCAAAAAAGAGTGGCTATGCATCGGGTATATGGCAAATCTTCCTTTATCGCTTGATATATGTATTACTTCTTCTATCACCTCGGGTATTCCTAACTGACTGCCATCAAAATCAATACACGTTAACCTGCCATTACTAGATCCTAAAAGCTGTTGGTTTCTTTTTTCGCTCACATTAGCAACGGTTTTGCATTTTAAGAACTCGGTTACTTTTTTTTCTACTCCATTTCTCCTGCTAATTAGCTTGTCATATTGTAGTTCTGAATAGTCAGAATTGAATACGAATATATAATTACCTGAATCACAAACATCAGCTCTCCAAAGACCCTCCGTTTTTCGAACACACATTGTGGCTTGTCCCTCGCAGCTGTAAACGTTTTTTGCATAACTTTCTGTTGAAAAGACTGTAATGGATAATGTTAATAAAAGGGCTTTCATGCCGGTACTATCAGTAGTTTTAGAAGAAACTTCTTTCTTACTACAATAATATAGACACATGGGCAAAATTGTAAAACATTTATTTATTTTTCAGAAAAAAATAGGACTCCCGTCAAACTACCAGACTAATTTCACATCAGTGCATTTAACTGTTTAACCAAAAAATCTCTTTTTAATCAAGCGCTGCGAGTTAACTTACTTTTTCGTTTATTTGACATTGCCAAAATAAGAAAGCCGGAAACCACGATTAATCCGCATCCCCAAAGTGTAAAATTATTGGGGCTTTCGTCAAAGACTAGGATCCCAATCAGGACAGCAATCGGCAACCTAGAGTAACGAAAAGGAGCAACTACTCCAATTTCTCCTCCTCTAGTCGCATAAATCAAGGCCAAATATGCTACGGGGCCAAAAAAAACTGGAAGCCCCCACTAATAAAACGTCAACTGATGAAAATTCACAAAAAGGTCCGAAAAAAGGTATGCTAACGACGCCTCCTAATGCCAAAGATACAAATCCCCAAAACGCAATAGCGACTGGAGGATAATTATCCGACATTGAAAATGTCAACAAATCTCTTAATGTTAAAAAAAATGCTCCAGCAAGAGCAAATAACGAAAGTGGACTGAATACGTCTGTACCTGGTTGAATTACAAGTAAAGAACCGAATAATCCAAGTAAGATCAAAAACCATTGCTTTAAACTTACTGGTTCTTTGAATAATAAAAACCCTCCTATCGTCATCATAATCGGTACAATTTGTAGCAAAGCGGATGAAACAGTAAGTGAGACATAAACCATTGTAATGACAAAAAAAACTGAGGAGATCAGTTCGCATAACATTCTTAACAAGAACTTTACTTCGATGAATCGTCTGTGTGCAATGAGCTCCTTTTTTACAACGCTTAATCCGTACAAAACCAACAAACTCGAAAAACCAACAGAAATAAGAACCTGTGAGATGGGAAGTTTAATAGCCAGCTGCTTAATAACTGCGTCCTCAATTGCAAACGCAATCATGGCTATGACCATAAAAAAAACGTGTCTGAAATTACTTTGATTCTTGTAACTACTGCGCAAAATTTCTCCCCCAAAAACTATCAACTTTATGACCCCGGTATGGTTTTCTCATTTTTAGAGGGTCCATCAAGTTACTCGTAGTTGAATTATCACCTTTCTTTACTTTTAAATTTCTTTCATTTTTTCAGCTGATTGATTAATCCGTGAGAATTCGAGTGCAAATGTATTGTCGCGGTAAACGGCAAAAACACTAATGCAATACAGCGAGATTATCTATTTTTTTTAATCAATATTAGATTTACATGCTACGCGGTTTCGAACAATATTTTGCTAAATAATAACAGCTATTCCTTATTTTTCACTTATTTAATGTGACCAAATAAGAGGGAAATACTTCAATTATTAACATCGGTTTTTTCGCTTAAATAAATTTAGGTGAGCTATCCGTTCGGAAAATACTGGATATTTTGGTTTCTCGAACAGATCAAGTAACAAGTTTTCCGCTTGATTAAAATTTCGTATACAATAACAAAGCAGGTTTTAGACAAAAAAGTTTAAAAGAGTAATGTTGTTTAAAGGATCCCCGATAGCTCAGTCGGTAGAGCGACGGACTGTTAATCCGCAGGTCCCTGGTTCGAGCCCAGGTCGGGGAGCCAGTACCTAAAATGCTCCCAGGCAAGTCCAACTTTTTCTCTAACTAACTAAATCTTTTTAGGCAACCAATAGACAACCCAATGTGTCATTTTTTATGAAAATGAGAAGTATTGAAAGGATAAGTATGATCAAGCGAGTATTTAGTATCGCTATTGCTGCAAGTTTGTTAAGTTCGTGTGCTGTTCTTACCGTGCAGGATGTTGGCGGAGGAAATTTTTATGTACAAGGAATTCTGCCTAATGGCGCAATCACAAGAGCAAAAGAGTTTTGTAATGATCAAGGTAAAAGTTTTCTTGCGGAAAAAATCGAGCCAGCTTCAATCATAGAGGGACGCAGTCCATCAATACTTTTTAAGTGCGTGTAAGTTTCGAAAACCTTTTCAATAAACGATTTGGAAATATTTCTCTATGATCTTCCCTCAGAAGACTCTAAAATCTGCTGCTGATTGGATACAACAATTTGCACAACACCAATTAATGCAACAATAAACGCTATACTTACCAAGATGCCGACTGTAATCAGAATAATCGGTTTGAGTTTTTTTTGATCTGTCTCAAAAGCATGCTTTTCTCGCAAACCTAAAAAAGACCAAAGAACCGCTTTCAAATAACGAAACATATCATCTATCAACAAATACATTCTAAGAGTATATACTTTAACGCAATACGCTATTTCACTAGAAGATAAATCAAAGCAAATACAATCATTAGGAAAAACGCTCGGATTGTGAACTTCAACAAGTTTGATACAAACTGCTCCAGTTCCTTTTTAGAATCTGCCATCAATTACAGAAATGGGAAATCAGCAATCGGTGCATGTAACGATCGAGTTGTATTGTGTAAGTTTTTTAATTTTTCTATCATATCCTTGTGATATGGTGTTAGCTCCTGACCGATTGGTTGCCAACTCTTAGTATCAATGGAGCCATCTTGAAAAATGTGTGCGTAAAAAAGGGATTCTCCCACAATGCAGTAGGCCCTTTTGCTTTCATCTTCTCGGATTACAATATCCATAGCAAATCGTTGTTCTTAAAAGTGATTGCGTCTATCTCCATGTGCATATCATAATCAAAAAACGCACTTGTTGGTAGCTTCTGTTTCATAATCGTTGGTCGCTGCATTTTTCTTTGCCTGTTTTTACAAATCCAAAGAAATACAAATTTTGTAGAACTATTTATCGAATCCTAGAAATCTAGGATAATCGAAAGATGAAAGACATATTTTTTTGGATATTTGTAGGATTTCTTCTTTTTGGATGTTTTATGTACTTTCAAATACGAAAAGATGCGATTTGGTTGGTAAGCGGATTGGGAATATGTATTTTCTTAGTTCTTGTTGTAATAAATTACTGGTTGCTTATTTAAATGGAAAAAATGATTTCTAGGGCAAATTTACCTTCTCCCAAATTCAAAGAGCATGTAAAAAATAGCATAGGATTTTTAATAGGTTTGCTTTTCTGTATGCAAGCTTATGCAGATACATACTACTGTACGCAAACTGCCAAGGTTCTTACAGAGCCAAATAATAAAGTAAAAAAATATTATAAATTTGATGACATTTATAAACTTACAATTAACAAAAAAGAAAATACCCTGATCTTTGCATCTCTAGAGGATTTAAATGGTACAAAAGATGTATCGCAATTTACGATTTCTCTAATAAGTCAATCTGCTAAGCAAATCTTTGCACGATTTCAAACCAAAGAATTATTAACCGATATGAAAATCAATTTTTACCCGACTACTTCTGTTGACTCGAAACTTGTTCGCACGATGTCCAATGAAATGTATACGTTTGTGGAGTACTTTCAATGTACCAAAGAAGAGAAGTATTAATCTAAAGGAATGGAATATGGTAATAGTTCTTGGAATCTCGTTAGTATTATTTGTTTTGTTTTTTCTCTTTGTAAGAAGAAAGTTTAATTTTTTGATTCTTTCCACTACTCCCTTTTTTATCATTTATCGATTTCTGAAAAAGTTGTTAAAGAAATAAACAGAGCCATTACCTCAAAATTTTGGCAACTTGTTCTATTAAGATTTTCATTATGGATTAGTACTCATAGCTAGCTCCAGTAACCGGGCATTAGAGAAAAATTAAAATAAGAATCAGTAGAATTGTGCTTAGTCCGAGTATCGAGCCGAGTATTATAACGGTCCCAGCTACACGAAACAACACTATCACAACCATAAACACACCATTAAACCCTCCCCGCTATGCTTTGGTCTGGATGTTAGTTTTTTTTTGCTATTCTGGTTTAAAGATATGGTGCAGAAATAAATTTAGTGAATTTGGAAGCTAATGATTTTAAATTTGAAAATTAGCAATTTTTAGATTGGCGGAGAGAGCGGGTGTCGAACCCGTGTAGGCTATGACAATATTGTTTTCTTTTTAGATTCTAAATAATTTTTTGGCGTTGTACTACGGTTTCTAACATCTAAAAAGGCATCCAAATCCCATTTTCTATCTGAGGTGCAACTAAAGCAACATTTTCTGGAGACTCTGCAAAAAAGACCAAAGTTGTATTCCAATCCGTAGTGCCCGATGCAAACCTTTCTGTGTAATACTCTACCTCGAAATCTGCTGGAGAACGCCCAAGGACATTTTGATATAAAAGATTAATATAAGTCTCTTCGGAGATGTTTTCACCATACGTACTTTTGAACTCAGGCGATGCTATAAAATTTCCTGCTATTTGTGTGATAGCATGACCATGTGTTTCCATATCGTTCATATGAAATGCAACTCCTGGCATATCAGGTGTCCTCGCAAAGGCAGCCTGATATAGTCGATACGCTTGACCTGCTGTTTCACTTTGTCCAATGTCCATGGCAAATGTCCCATCATCAAACTCTAAACGCTTAAAACCACCTAACGTATCCGTACCAATACCTATCCCACTAATGGACCATGCTTCACTATTATCGATTTTTGCTAACTCAAAATTTGCTTTATTCGAGCGTATTATTAATTCTGTCATCCCATTTGCAGCAGTAATCGTTTCGTCTAGATACGTTGATAAATACCGAAGCTCCTGCGTATTGTCTTCAATCTGTAAATTATCAATAGTTTCAAAAACAGGGAGTCCATCATATGTTTTAATTGTGTGTCCCATATCTTCTAAGACAGCTAAATCTACTTGACCGATATCCAATCTGTTCAGCTCGTAATTACCCCATTGATATAGCAAACCACTAGAGATCGTATTCGACACATTATTGTCATTGCCATAATGATCAGGTAGTGTTCCATCCCCGTAAGGAGAAGCTAATAGTAAATCTTCACCAAGAATCTCTTCTACTTTGTCTCCTACAAAATAATGAAACCCATCTCTCGTTTCTACCCTACTAATCCATTCTTCTGAACTTCCCCAAAAACCCAAACAATGAAATATCTCATGTAAAAGTACTCCGTAAAAATCGACTTCCCCTGCTGGAACTTTCACCTGTTGGCTTGAACTTGGAAACGGGTCGAACCAAAACAAATCTCCATAATTTCTTGGAAGGTTATCGCTTCCCAAATACAGAAAGCATCCGATTTCTGCATCGCCACTTACTGGATCTATTCCTGTGATTGCCTCAGCCAGCGTATTGTTTGTCCAACCGGTTCCGTTCCAAGAGTGAGAACCTAAGGCAGGAGCTAATCCGTTAGCATCTGACCATGTCAATTCAGAGTTCGGTAACACTCTTACTTCTAAATCAAGGGTGCCTCTCCAAGAAATATAATTTCCCATATGTAGCACAACGGATTCAGCAATTTGAGCGATGGATTGTTCCAGTCCAGTAGCAATTAAGTTAGACTGATCCGTTACGGAAATGGTGTAGTTGTTCATTGGTGTTTTGTTGACAATTGTATTGTGAATTTCTGGAATTTATTTTAGCAAAAAACGCTTTCCCATATCTAATCCATATCTATATCTATATCTATATCTATATCTATATCTATAAATAATGGAAAATCAAAATCAAAATGCCAAACAGTAAAGAACCCGAAAAAGTCCCATCATTTCTCAAATGCCATGGTAATTAACTTTAATAGATACCCATAAAAAATGGTTAGCATTGCTACAGCTAAAGCAGGGCCCATCTTATCCATATCGCCCCATACATCAAACCTATTCCCTGCGATTGCTATCAAACCAATAAGCGTTCCGAGCCAACCGAAATACACTGCACCATTTCCAAGATTTTTTATCCAATCGTTCCTACTCGATTTTAAAAAACTATATCCAGTTGCCCCACCTAAAACAAATAAGATACTGTGGATATCATTGAAAAGCTGAAGACCAATGATCGATACAGCTCCAAAAATTATGAAAAGAACAATAAGAAGACCTACAAGTTTTTGTATTTTCATTTCTGTATCTACAAGCTTTCCGATTTCAAAAGGTCCTGCATCTTGTAATCTCCTTTGCCACTTATTACATGTCTTACCCCTCCCCTAGGATTTTTCACATCTCCTTTCCTTCTAGGGATAAGATGGACATGACAATGAAAAACCGTTTGACCGGCAACCTCTCCACAATTTACTCCAATGTTGTAGCCCTCTATAGAGTTATCCTCACTGAGCCTTTCCTTTTCTTCAAGAATTAACTCGTAAATTGCAGAACTCTCTGACTTATCGAGTTCAAAATAATCTCTCACATGTCTTTTAGGAATGATTAATCCATGTCCTTTTGTAACAGGATACTTATCAGGAGTCACATAAGCTAATGTGTTTTGATTGGTTATCCTAGATGAATCTATTTCGCAA
>JAOINQ010000030.1 GCA_028139685.1 Betaproteobacteria bacterium | reverse complement strand
AATTAAAATATATTTCTACGAGATTGGTTCGCGGTTGGTCTCACCTTGAGAGACAAAGGGGCGGAATTGGCCTTCGAGGCCCAGGGGAAACCCAGTTGGAAACGGACAGACGATTGATTGCCAAAAGAGTTAGAAGATTAAATGATCAATTGGTGCGATTTTCGAACCAGTGCAGAAATAGAAGAAAATCAAGAAAGAAGAGGGGTACCTACAACGTCTCCCTTGTCGGGTACACTAATTCTGGGAAGTCAACATTGTTTAATGTTTTTACAAAATCGGATGTTTATGCTGCAAATCAATTATTCGCAACGCTTGATACGACTACGAGAAGGGTTTTTTTAGAAGGGCAAAATTATTTCGTTCTCTCCGATACTGTCGGTTTTATTAAAGATTTACCACATACCTTGATCGAGTCGTTTAAAGCAACACTTTCGGAAGCAGTAAATGCCGATTTATTGATTCATGTTATCGACAGGAGCGACTGTTTATGGGAGCAAAAATTCAAAGATGTTATCGAGGTTTTGAAGGAAGTCGGCACCCAAAATATACCAATAATTAATATGTTTAATAAAATTGATTTAATTGGAGGTGAACCGGGTGTAAGACATGATCAATATGGTAGGATACAAGATGTTTACGTTAGCGCAGAGAAAAAGAATGGTTTAGATTTATTAAAAAAAGCCATTAGCGAGCAAAAAGATTTGCGAGAGAAATGTTATTATTCAGCGGATGGCCCAATTAGCAGCGAGCCTCAAAGTGCGGACGGGGGTGATTATTTGGAAGAGAACTATTCTCCGAAACGAGAGTCTTTATTTTAGTTAGGTCATATCTGTTAGTGAAAAATACTTTATGAACTTGGAGGTGTATGGGAATTGAAGACCCTAAGTGGGGGAAAGCATCTGATGATCGTTCTGAGGAAAAAGACGGTGGTGTGAATGGAGGGAGCAAGCCCCCTCCGAGGAGACCAAATCGTGGTGGAGGTGATGAGCCTCCTGACCTCGAGGAAGTTTGGCGAGATTTCAACAAAAAACTCGGCTCATTATTTGGGAGTGCGAGAAAGCCTAGAGGTAATGGCAACTGGAACCCGAACACCGGAGGCCCTTCAGGTGGAATGCCACCAATCCAATTTGACAAAAAATTTGTAGTCGGAGGACTGATCGGTTTTATATTTCTTTGGCTAGCTTCAGGCTTTTATATTGTTGAAGAGGGAAATACTGCATTGGTTCTGCGTTTTGGAGAATACAAGTATTCTGCCAACGCAGGCTTTAATTGGAGAGTCCCTTACCCAGTAGACTCTCACGAGATTGTAAATTTTGCTCAATTGAGGCAAACCACAGTCGGAGTCAGAAGTAATCAGGCTCAAACCTCTGCCAGAGACTCTCTCATGCTAACAAGCGATGAAAATATTGTTGACGTGCAATTTGCTGTGCAGTATAGAATAGGAAATCCTGAGGAGTACGTGTTTAATAATGTAAGGCCTGATGATATTGTTCGGCAGGGAGCTGAAACAGCCATGAGAGAGGTTGTTGGTCGCAGCATTGCTGATCAGGTCCTTTATGAAAATAAAGAGGCTATAAGCCGAGAGGCACTAAACATTACTCAAAAAATTGCGGATCGATACGAATCAGGGATTACCATTGTGAATCTCACTATCCAAAATGTTCAGCCGCCAGAGGAGGTTCAAGCTGCCTTTAGCGATGCGATAAAAGCAGCTCAGGATGCGGAAAAAACAAAGAACGAAGGTCAGGCTTATGCTAACGATGTTATTCCTAGGGCAAGAGGCGCAGCTTTTCGCTTGGTTGAGGAAGCTCAGGGTTACCAAGAAAGGGTAATTGCCACTGCGGAAGGTGATAGTGATAGATTTAAAAAGTTAGTCAAGGAATATAAAAGCGCCCCGAGAGTTACAAGAGAAAGACTGTATCTCGAATCCATGCAAGAAGTCCTTTCAAACGTCAGTAAGGTTATGGTTGAGAATAAATCGGGCAGCAATTTGTTGTATCTGCCACTCGATAAGTTAATAAGAGAGAGAGGTGCAGGTGGCGGAGGGACTGCGGGTATTGATGGTTCAAACCAACAGCCAAGTCAGGGAACGATAAACTCGTCGGGTCAAAACATTGGTTCAACTGTGCGAAATATTGTTGGTGAAGGTAGGAATGGTTCTCTCAATAGCTTAAGAGACCGGCTTAGATAGTGAGGTAATTTCCATAACATGAATAAAATTATTACTTTTGGAGTTTTTTTACTAGGAGCGATCTGGTTGATCTCATCCTGCCTTTTTATTGTCGATCAGAGGCAATTTGCACTAGTTTTTGCACTTGGGGAAATTAAAAAAGTTGTTAATGAGCCGGGCCTTTATTTTAAATTGCCCCAACCACTACAAAATATTATTTATCTCGAGAAAAGAACTCTAACGATAGATACCCCTGACGCTGATCGTTTTATTACTAAAGAGAAGCAAAATGTAGTTGTTGACACGTACGTAAAATGGCGCATCGATGATGCTAAGCTTTTCTACACCAGTGTCGCGGGGAGAGTTGCGAGTGCAAATGATAGAATCTCCCGAGCATTGCGCGACGGTCTAAATAATGAGATAGCTACCAGGACGGTCAACGATGTTATTTCTGGTGAACGTGAGGAAGTAATGGAAAGTGTTACAAGAAGGGTTGCAGAGGACGCTACCCAGATTGGTGTAAGAATCGTGGATGTGAGGCTTAGAAAAGTTGAATTTGCAGATGAAATTCGAGACTCTGTTTTCAGAAGGATGGAATCTGAGCGAAAGGCAATAGCTAGTGAAAGGAGATCGGAAGGAGCGGCAGAGGCTGAAAAAATTAGAGCTAACGCTGACCGACAGAGGGTCGGGCTTCTTGCGCAAGCATATAAGCAGGCTCAAGATATTAAAGGAATAGGTGATGCCAAAGCGGCATCGGCATATGCTGATGCTTTTGGCGAAGATCCTGAATTTGCGGAGTTTTATAGGAGTCTTAAAGCTTACAGAGAAAGCTTTAAAAGTGGCTCAGATTTAATTATTACCGACCCAAATTCTGATTTTTTCCAATTTTTCAAGTCCAACAAAGGTGGAAATTAAGAATCTAAAGGAAGGTTCGTAATATCAAATGGATAGAAGGTCCCTCCCTGAGTTCACTTTTGATATGTACCCGGACGATGCGGAGAGGTTGGAGTTTCATAGGCGAACCCTTATAGATTTTTACCGATCAAAAGGCTACTTGCTGGTAACTCCATCACTAATAGAATTTAATAAATCTCTTACGCTAAACGAAAATGAAAAATTCGACTCTCGGATTTTTTCTACTTTTGATCCACTCTCGGGTGAGCTCCTAGGGATTAGGCCTGATATTACTCCCCAGATCGCAAGAATGGATAATGTGTTGCAAGCTAAAAAAGAGGCACCTTCAGTTCTAAGGTATTGCTATGGCGGTTTAGTTTTACATTCAACACCGGATGGTTTGTACTCTTCGAGAGAACAATTTCAACTTGGATGCGAGATCTTTGGCGTAGATAGCATTGAATACGATATTGAGGCACAGCTAATTGCGTTACAGTCTCTAAAGCTTGTAAACATTAATAGTGGCACGATCAATATTACCCACCGGGGAATATTTCTAGGGCTATGCGACTATGATAATTCACTCGCAGAAAATCAGAAATTAGTAATAGATTTGTTGAGAAGTAAAAATGTAACAGGCCTTAAAAAATTATCAAGTTTAGTTAAGGAAAAGACACTCGAATCATTAGTTGTGTTATCGCAGTTATATGGATGCTTAGGTAGCGAGTTTGATATTTTTGATCGGGCTCGTGAAACCTTACCTAAAACCAAATTGATAGAAGAGTCTATCGCCGAGCTGTCGTACTTCTTGAAGAGTGTGAAATCAAATCAGAAATTTTTAGATAGTCCAGGTTGGGATATTTTCATAGATCTTGCTGATTTGGATGGGTATCATTATCACACAGGCATTATGTTTTCTTTATATGCGAGTGTATGGCATGAGGCTATTGTTCGTGGAGGAAGGTACGAAAAAGTCGAAACCATAACTGGTGACTCAAGGCCAGCAGTCGGTTTTAGTTTTGACCTCAAGAAACTAAATAATTTTACGAATAAAAAATCGTTCGCTTACGATAGAAAAAAATCCAGTAGCAACCTGTTCAATAAAGTTACGAGCGAGAATACTCTCGTTGTGATAGGAACTCAATGGGGTGATGAGGGTAAAGGCAAGGTTGTTGATTTATTGACTGAGAATGTTGATGCTGTGATCAGATTTCAGGGTGGGCATAATGCTGGTCATACCCTCGTTGTTGAAGGGACGCGCGTAATTCTCAGCTTGATTCCGTCAGGTGTCTTGCACGAACATGTTGATTGCTATATCGGTAATGGCGTTGTTTTGTCCCCAAAAGATCTGATCAAGGAAATCCAGTCGCTCGAAAAACTTGGGCTCAAAGTACTAGATAAGCTCAGGATCAGTGCGTCCTGCCCCTTAGTGCTTCCGACTCATATTCTAATTGATTGCGCTAATGAGGAAAATATGGGAAGCGAGAAGATTGGAACAACGAAACGAGGAATAGGACCTGCGTATGAGGATAAAATCGCCAGGAGAGGATTGAAAGTATCTGACCTTGCGAATATGGATCATTTTCGAGGAAAGTTGGAAAGTTTGATGTCACGTCATAAGCTTCTTTTGAAGCATGTTTATGGTTGTAAAGTAGACGAAAGTGATTTTAGTGTTGACGCTGTGTGTTCAGAATTTGAAGACTATTCCAAATATTTATCTAGTATTTCTGGAGACATCGGCAGAGAGCTACACCAAGGACTTCTACAAGGAAAAAAATTTTTGTTTGAAGGTGCTCAGGGAACTTTATTGGATATAGATCATGGGACGTATCCGTTTGTGACCAGTAGTAATTGTGTTGCAGGTGCGGCGGCAGCGGGATCCGGAATTGGCCCAAAATTTTTCAATGATGTTTTAGGAATAGCTAAGGCTTATGTGACTCGAGTAGGGGAGGGCCCTCTTCCGACCGAAATAAAGTCTGAGTTAGGAGATAAAATTGCTGATAGAGGTGCGGAATTTGGTTCTGTAACCGGTCGGCCGAGGAGGATTGGTTGGTTTGATTGCGTAGCTATGAAAAAGTCAATTGAGGTTAATAGTATCTCTAGACTTTGCATTACCAAATTAGATGTGTTGGACGATTTAGAAGAAATTTTTTTCTGTGTTGGGTATGAAAATGGGGATAATTTTAGTTCTGTTTTCGATAGTTCAGATGGATACAAACCCATCTATGAACAAATTAAGGGATGGAAATGTTCAACGAAAGATGCTAAGAGCTGGGATTCATTGCCAAAGAATGCACAGCACTATTTGAATCGATTAGCTTCTGTACTCGAGACACCAATTCCGATGATTTCAACAGGACCGGAGAGAGATAGTATTATTTGTAGATTCTAATGTACTTGTACAAAAACAAAAGGTGTAGAGTTTTTTTTATTGTGCCCAGAAGAGGACTCGAACCTCCATGGTGTTTCCACCACTAGGACCTGAACCTAGCGCGTCTACCAGTTTCGCCATCTGGGCGGTTTTGAGTTAACACAATAGATTGGAAATCGTACTTTGTCAAAAGATAAAATTAAGGAAGTCAGTGGGGTTGTTCTGGGTCATAGTGAAGGTTACGGATTTTTGCGTCCTGACATTGGAAACGAGGATTTCTATCTATCTTCAACTGAAATGTTAAAAGTGATGCACGGGGACCAGGTTATTGTAAAAATCTATCCTGGAAGAAAAAATCAACGGACTGATGCAGTTATTTTAAAAGTAGTGAAAAGGGCTCAGCAGGACCTTGTTGGTAGGCTGGTGTTTGAAAATGGATTGTATTTAGTAGTACCAGAGGAAAAGAGAATCAATCACGATATCGTAGTTTCAAAGAACAATTTGCGAACTGCAAAAATAGGTCAGATTGTTGTCGTATCTCTCATAGACCAACCCACCAAGGTAACTCCACCTATTGGACAAATTATCGAAGTAGTTGGTAACAGTGATGAGCCAGGTATTGAAAACGAAATTGCTTTGAGAAAGTTTAAAATCCCACATCATTTTCCTGACGAGATTTTGCGAATGACAGAAGCAGACATGAGTAAATTGTGTTCTACAAAAAGTAACAAGAAACGGATTGACTTAAGCGAGATTGATTTTTTTACGGTGGATGGATCGGACGCCAAAGATTTTGATGATGCAATTTATGTAGAAGGTCACAAAAAAGGTGGATGGAGAGCTTTAGTGGCCATTGCTGATGTCAGTAGTTATGTACATTCTGGAGATCCAATTGATCAGGAAGCATTTTTACGGGGCACTTCTGTTTATTTTCCGAGATCGGTCATTCCAATGTTACCTGAATTTCTCTCAAATAATTTGTGCTCTTTGATGCCAGACGTGGATCGGATGGTTTTAGTTTGCGATATGGTTGTGAGTGTGGACGGGGCTATTTTAGCTTACCAGTTTTATGAGGCTACTATCCGTTCTCGAGCTCGTTTCACATATGAAGATTTTTGGGAAATCATTAAGGATGATGATATCGACAAATTTAAAAATTTTGGCAATAAATCCCTAATTGAGGCTATATTTTCCGCTAATAATTTATTTAAAGCATTACATAGTAATCGAAAGAAACGAGGAGCTCTAGATTTTGAGACTGTTGAAACATCAATCCAACTTAATGAGGAAGGTAAAATTCAAAGGATAATTCCCGTTAAACGTACCAATGCTCATAAAATAATAGAGGAGTGTATGATTGCGGCTAATATATGCGCAGCCCATTTTATTTTTGATAGTGAGAAGGAATGTCTATACAGAATCCATGAGGATCCTGATGAAGAAAAGCTTGAAAATTTAAAAGTGTATCTCAAGTCACAAGGTATTTCCTTCGCAGTCTCAGGGCCTCCATCACCGAAAGAATACAGCGCCCTTCTAGACCAAATAAAATGCCGTTCAGATTCTGAAGTTTTACAAAATCTTATATTAAGAAGTATGAAACAAGCCTGCTATTCTCCAAAGAATACAGGGCATTTTGCGTTAGCCTTAAAAAAATATACGCATTTCACATCTCCTATACGAAGATATCCTGACCTTTTAGTTCACCGAATTATAAAAGAAATCTTGTATAAAAAAAGTTTTGACCCGCATGCTAATTCGCAAATCAGAGATGAAAGTATCGACGTATGGGAAGTTCTAGGAGACCAAGTCTCACTTGCCGAGAGGCGTGCAGAAGAGGCCACTCGTGACGTGATCTCATTGTTAAAATGTCAATTTATGCAGGAGCGAATTGGAGAACAGATGCGCGGAATCATTACAAATGTAGTTCCTTTCGGTTTATTTGTCACTCTGGACAATCTTTTCGTAGAGGGGTTGATTCATGTTTCTGAACTCGGTCAGGAGTTCTTCCAATATATTTCTACTTCACATGAGTTGAGAGGAGAAAGAACAGGAAAACGATTTAAATTGTATGATCGCGTGTTAATACAATTGATGCGAGTGGACGTTCCTAGCAGGAAGATACAATTTGCTCTTCTTCATCAAAGGGATCGAAAGGTAACCAAAAGTATTACTCTGAAAAAGAAGAAAAGGACTTTCAAGGATTAGTAGGTCATATCATGCAACCAATTTTAAGTTAATTTTTTGTCTAAACTGAGAAAAAAAACAGATGATTTTAGCCGGCTATCATGCAATTGTAACAAGATTCAAAATTGCTCCAACATCTATTTCTAAACTTTTTGTGGTTGACAGAAGGAATGACTTCAAAGTGAAAAACCTTTTTCAGCTCGCAAAAAAAAATAATGTTCAGGTAATCAGAGTATCTTCATTAGAGCTGACTAGACTAACTATGAATAAAAAAAATAGTGTTTGTGCGGCATTTGTCATGCAACTCACAAAACCTACTTGTTTAGAAGAGCTCTTTGATTTTTTTAGGGTACAAGGAATTACTAATCCCCCAATAATTTTTTTGGACGGGGTTACTGACCCGAGAAACTTAGGCGCTATATTTAGAAATGTTGACGCAACAGGATTTGGAAATATAGTTGTCCCTATGGATAATTCGGCACCAATATCCGATCTTGTGATCAATACAGCCTGTGGTGCGGTTGACACGGTGAACTACATCCCCGTTAAGAATATTGCGAGGGCACTTGAGTTTGTGCAAGACAAAGGGTACCTTGTTTATGGACTTGACGGAAAAGCAGGCAAGAGTATTTTTTCTACAAATTTTTCATTGCCCTTGGCCCTGGTTTTTGGCGATGAAGGAAAAGGACTGAGGAAGTTGACAAAAGATTATTGCGATGAGTTGGTAAGTATTCCGATGTTGGGAAAGTTAGAAAGCTTAAATGTATCAGTTGCTTGCGGAGTAACACTTTTTGAGATTGTAAGGCAATCACAAGAAAGCAACAAATGACGAGTGTTCAAGGTCTGGGCTTAATTTTTAATGCCTCAGCAAGTTCTAGAACAGCAGCAGCATACTTGTAA
>JAOINQ010000003.1 GCA_028139685.1 Betaproteobacteria bacterium | reverse complement strand
TAAAAACTAAGCCAGAACCTTTTCCACTGTATTTCTCTAAAATCTGATCGATTTTCCTTTTACCAGAAATGCTTGTAGAGGTCCCGTAAACGGAATACCCACCAGCCTTCAAATATGTTTCGACTATAGATTTTCCAATTCCTCTAGAGCCCCCCGTAACTAATACTACTTTCTCACTCACTTTGTTTCCATTTCTGTTTCTTTCTCTAAATACTCGACAGTTTCAGAAAATGAATTATAATCCCTCAAACTCAAAATTTTTACCCTCCTGTTAATTTGCCTAACAAGGCCGCTCAGTACTTTACCAGGCCCGCATTCGACAAAAATACTTACTCCCATTTGTAACATTCTATCTATTGATGTTTTCCACTTGACAACAGAATGAGCTTGTTTGGGCAAAACGCGTCTAATTTCTTCAACAGACCCATAAACCTCTGCATGATAGTTCCCTAAAGTAGGTATACGGGGTTTTTGGACATCAAGTAACTCGAGTTTTTTGGCTAATAAGCTTTCAATTGGCTTCAAGATAGAGGAGTGAAATGGAGCTGATACCGGTAGCTCAATAATGCGGACATTTCCCCCTAATTTGTTGATTTTCTCAATCATCGCCTCCAATGCTCCTTTAGCCCCTGACAAAACTATTTGCTTATCGGAATTGATATTGGCAACCTCAACGATTTGTGGGAAATCCTGTTCTGCACCGTTCGACAAAAACTTACCGTTAACTTCCTTACAAATACTTTGTATTAGTTCTAAATTCAACCCTATTACAGCTACCATACCGCAATCACCTGGAGGAGTTATCGATTGCATGATGTCAGCTCTGTATCGAACTAATTCAACTGCTTCAGTCAATTTGAAGGCGTTAGCAGCAGTAAGTGCTGAGTACTCTCCGAGACTATGACCGGCAAAATATCCGGGTACACAACTACGGCAATTCGATAAAAATAATTTCCATATAGCTAAAGAACAAGTTAGCATTATCGGCTGCGTGTTTGTTGTCAAATTTAACTTTCCTTCAGGACCGTTATCAATCAATTTAAAGAGGTTTTCATTCAGTGCATCGCTGCTTTCTTCAATTACCTCGTTCACTACCGGTAATTTTCTAAAGCTATCCATCATACCTATCGACTGTGAACCCTGACCAGGGAAGACAAATGCAATATGGCCTTTCATAGATCCATTAACATCGAACCCCATGTCAAACCTCCTCCAACTCCCTGCAGTAACAACCTATCGCCAAAATGTATCTTTCCGTTGTTAATACCCTCATTAAGGGCTAACGGAATAGATGCTGCTGAAGTATTCGCGTGTTTATGAACACACTTTATAACTTTTGAATCGGGCACCTTAAGCTTTTCGGCTACTTTGTTTATGATGCGTATATTTGCCTGATGTGGTATGAGCCAGTCAATTGATTCTACGCCCACATTACAAGCATCTAATAGCTCCATCCCACTCTCGGATAAGGATTCCACTGCCTTTCTAAAAACTTCTTGTCCCTGCATTTCGGCAAACCCAGTTCCCTCAAGAACCCCATTTTTTGGTGTGCCAGTCGCTCGAAGAATATCGCAAAACTTCCCAGAAGAAAAAATATCACCTGCAATAATGCCAGGTAGACTACTCTTCCCAAGTATTACAGCCCCCGCTCCATCACCAAAAAGTACGCACGTACTCCGGTCCCTCCAATTTAAAATTGTACTCAAGCGTTCCGCCCCTATAACTAACGCATTATTTTTCATTCCAGTTTTCAAAAATAAATCAGCTATGGTAAGAGCGTAAACAAATCCGCTACAGACTGCTTGAATATCGAAGGAGGTACACCTCTGGAGCCCTAGATCTTTTTCAATATGACATGCTACAGATGGGAAAATTAAATCCGGGGTGGTTGTAGCAACAATAATTAAATCTATAGAAGTTACATCAATACTCGCAGCTTCAATTGCTTGCCTGGCAGCCATACAACCCATATCACGCGTGGACATTTTCCCACAAAAATGTCTACTGGTTATCCCAGATCTCTCTTTTATCCATTCATCCGAAGTTTCAACATCGAGTTCCCTGAGCCTATTAACCAAATCCTGATTAGTGACAGGTTTCCCTGGAAGATACCCCCCTGTCCCTAAGACACGAGAGAAAGATTTTTTTTCCTGCAAGACTGCTCTCCAATAATGGCTGTCCTAATTTTACCATTTAAATCATTTTCAACTGCGTACGCAGCTCGTTTTATTGCATGCGTAAATGCGAATTCGTCAGCTGAACCATGACTTTTAAAAACGACTCCATCTAGACCAACCAGCGCGGCGCCATTATATGTTCTGTGGTCAAGGATATTTGAAATACGCTTAAAAATAGGCAAACTAATAATTGTGGCGATTCTACCATAAAGACTTCTACTAAATTCTGCTTTTAGATGATGTCTTATTAATTGTGCTAGCCCTTCCGAGGATTTTAGTGCAACGTTACCTGTCAATCCATCACATACGACCACGTCTACTTTTCCGTAAAATATATCATTCCCTTCAACGTTTCCGATGAAATTTATGGGGCTCTCTGTTAACAACTTTCCAGCCTGCCGCAAAACACCGTCACCTTTGCTTGCCTCTGTCCCGACATTAAGCAACCCAACGGATGGATTCGATATATTTTCCACTGCTGCCGAAAAAGCCGAACCCATAATTGCAAATTGTAACAGTTGGTCAGCGTCACAGGAGATATTGGCACCGAGGTCTAGTACAGTTGTGCCCGCACCGCTAATATTTGGAAGTGAAGAGGCAATGGCTGGGCGAGATATACCAGAGATGGTTTTTACAACGTGCCTTGAAAGCGCCATCAGCGCTCCTGTATTCCCAGCACTAACTGCACCATCCGACTTGCCGTTTTTTACTTCATCTAAGCAAATCCAGAGAGAAGAATCTTTTCCGTGTTTTAAAGCATTTGCAGGAGCCTGGTCCATTTTTATTTCCAACTCAGTATGTCTAATTTCTAATCGCCCGCCGATAGGATTGCACACCTCATCAACGAAATTGTTCCCAATTTTTCTCTTTTGTTTATAAATATCAAATTCCTTGTGGATCTTGGTGTGATCCCCAACCAAGAGTATAGACGCGTTAGGCGCATTGGCCAAAAAATCGATACACGCAGGTACAGTTACGCTAGGACCGAAATCGCCCCCCATTGCATCCACTGCTAATTTGTACATCATCAAACTCTACGCTAGAAGAAATCTATCTGAGTAGTGGAATTAAGTTTCTTCAACTTCTTCCTGTTCGTCCCGTGCCTTCTTTTCGATTACCTGACTCCCCTTGTAAAACCCAGATGGACTGATATGATGTCTTAAATGAACTTCTCCTGTTGTAGGTTCTATAGCCACCGAAGGTTTTTTTAAAGCTGCGTGAGACCTATGCATGCCGCGTTTAGAAGGAGATTTTTTGTTCTGCTGAACAGCCATGATAAGCCTCCTCGAAAAAAAAATAGAATTGTACCATAAATTGATTACTTATTCATCAGTTCACGCAAGACTTCGAAAGGTCGATATACACCAGCCTTTACCTTGTTTTTTTTATAGAAAAGTTGTTGCCTTTTTTGCTCAAGAAACCCGCAAACGTGCTTGGAAGCCAAGCTGTAATTCCCGAGAATCAATTCATCTTCGCATAACTCAAGAAACGAACTATCCCTTTCAGCTGAAATTATCTCAATATTTGCATTAAAAAAATCATAATGTTTTTTCACTTCTTTTTCCGAACGCAAAATTTTAAATCTGCTGTTTAGAGAGAACTCTTTGACGAATTCTTCGCTACACTGTGGACATTGAATCTTGATTTTTCCGCTGCCTGTAACGCTAAGCGTAAAATCAGAGTACCTCACTAACCATTCAGATTGACCGCAAATAGCCTCTTGTTCATTCCCAAATCTCTTGAACTTATCTGACGAAAGGCGCACGGAACAATCCAAAGCCTTAGCATGGTGGAAAAGGTACCCAACTGAAGTTTCAGCGTTAAAAACAATAATTGAACCGGCCTTTTTTTTAATAATTCATCTAATATTTAGTGTAACACTTTTTTTTTTAGTAATTTGATGAGACTTATCCTCGCCTCTAGTAGCAAAACACGTAAAATACTTTTAAATCGAATATGCGGAAACTCGTTCGAGGTATTAGCTCCAGAAATTGATGAAACTCCACTCAGTACAGAAGATCCAAAAAATCTATCTGAAAGGCTTTCATTGGAAAAAGCACTTAAAATTTCAGAATTAAATCAGGACGCAGTTGTGATTGGCAGTGACCAGGTAGCGTTTTGTGATGGGAAAATTCTTGAAAAAAGTAATAATCTGGACGATGCATTTAAACAAATTTCCTGGCAAATTGGAAAACAAACAACATTTTTCACTGGACTAGCACTTGCAAGACATGGAGGCAAAGAGGTGCAAAGTATTACAATAACAAGCCACGTATTTTATCGCGATTCACAGTTCGTTTCCGAAAACCTTGTAAGAGATTATGTCAAAAAAGAGAAGCCTCTAAATTGTGCGGGTTCAACAAAATTTGAAAGTTTAGGTATTTGCTTTTTAGAGCGTGTGGAAACCGAAGATCCAAGTGCACTGATGGGATTGCCATTAATAACGTTATGTAGTTTCCTTAAAAAATGGAATGTTCAGCCGTTTGTGTGAAAAATATATTCTTCAAAGTTACAGCCAATCTTATGATAAAATTTTCGGTCAGTTTATCTAAAAGATTCTCCTCGCCATGATAATCAATTAAGAATGGCTGGTCAAAAATCTCATCAGCTACTGAGCTTACAGAACCGAAGCCGTCGCTTAGCCCAAGCGTTATACTGTCTTCCCCGGTAAAAACTCTTCCGGAAAATATGTCTGGGTCATCGCTCAGAAGAGAACCACGCCCAACTTTTACTGCGTCGATAAAATGACCGTGCAAATCCTCCATCATTTCCTGAATCATGATCTCCTCTGCTTCCTCTTTCGGTAAAAATGGATCCAACATACTTTTGTTCTCGCCCGACACCAAAAGCCTTCTTTCTACACCTATTTTTTTAAGTAACTCTACGAAGCCAAACCCATTAAATACTACTCCTATAGACCCAACAATACTGGATTTATTGACAAAAATTTTATCTGCTGCGGACGCAATAAAGTAGCCTCCCGAAGCGGCAATATCCTCTACGACAGCAATTACTTTTTTCTCGGGATATTCCTTCTTAAGTCGTCTAATTTCGTCATAAATTAACGCTGACTGGACTGGACTTCCGCCTGGAGAGTTGATTCTTAAAATTAAACCTACGGAATTGATATTTTCAAAAGCTCGTTTTAGTGTTTTGCTAACCGAAAGCGCATTTATATCGCCATCGTTTTCCACGGTACCTGTCAGGCTTAAGACAGCGGTGTGTTCCGAAACGTCAGCGCTAATCGGATATCTTTGGTCTCCGCTTAAAAATAGAGATAAAAATATTAGAAAGAGCAACGACGAAATCAACACCCATCTCATGATAGACCAACGACGATTTGCCGACCTCTCTCGGACATAATCATGCAGAATTGTGGCGAAAAGATTATCTTTAACGAGCTCATGATCAGTTTTTTTCTCCTTACGATACTCTTTTTCTAAATTATTTACTTCATCGTTGTCGGATAAATTATTCATACCTTTTTCTCCAAAATTATTATTCTGTATTCTGTATTTTATATTCTCTTTAAAACTCTTTTGAATGCTCCTGGAACTGGGGACTCATATTGTACTTTTCTATCCATACCAGATTTCTGGAAACTCAATTTCCAGGCGTGTAAAAACATACGTTCTGCTAGTGCCTCCTCAAAAACTTGCTGACAGTATTTTTTATCCCCCAAAATAGGCAAATTCAACGAAGAGAGGTGCACCCTAATTTGGTGCGTCCTACCAGTCGCTGGAATGCACTCAACTAAGGAGATCAAACCAAAATCTTCATGCAAGAATCTCTCTATCTCACGTAATTTTGTCAGCGCATACTTGCCTTTTTTCGAGACCGTTACTATGCGATTACCATCACGATCATACGTTCTAAGCAAAGGTTTGCAAACTTCTTTGGGAATTACAGTAGTATTGGAATCTAACAAACAAATAGCTAAATATTTTTTATTTACCTCTCCATTTTTGAGTTGTTTTTGCATATGGAGCAAAAAACTTCTTTTTTTACTGATAATTAGTAGGCCAGATGTATCTTTGTCTAGTCTATGACAAAGTTTCAAACTTTCATCTCTTCGAGATGTTTGCATCAACTCTAACAAGCCCAAACTTTTTTCAGTTACGCCATGAACAGAGATTCCAGCGGGCTTATCTAAAATTACCATACATTCGTCTTCGAACATTATAGATATATTTTTGTTGGCAAGTCGTTCAATGTTGTCATCTTGTTCAGATTCTATTCTCAAATTTCTTATTGTCATACCTGTCAAGGGAGGAACCCTAACTAAATCACCCTCGTACACCTTCGTGAATGCCCTAACCCTTTTACTATTAATACGAACCTCGCCTGTTCTCACCATTCGATAGATACGGGATTTTGGGATATTTTTGATCATCTTGACTAAAAAATTGTCCAATCTCTGACCATTTGAGTCGAAATCAACATTTAAAAGCATATTTACTCGATATAAGCTATACTGTCAAAGATCAAGTTTAACAAGGACTTGGTAAAAGATACGAAAATTCGATATTACTAATCGATTTATTGGTTTTGCTTAATTAGCAAATTTGAGATTACTAGCTAAAAAGCTTGTTAAAGAGACGTATTGCATCTATGGTGATTTTCTACTTATTTGGTAGACCCCACTTATTTGAAAAAGTAATCCGCTACGTGTTTGCGCGTGTCGGGTCGTTTCAAATTGATAGAATCAAATTTGGTAAAGTTGAGTTGGCGCGCTTGCTTTGTCAATATTTTCGGGATAAAACAAGAGACTACAATCACCATTACAGTCTCCTCAAGCTCCAGCACAGGCTGCGCCTTTGGAGAACTTTTTATGAAACGTATGTTATTCAACGCTACCCACTCAGAGGAACTGAGGGTAGCTACAGTCGATGGACAAAAACTATTAGATTTCGATATTGAGGTTGCCGGAAAACAACAACGCAAGGGAAATATCTACAAAGGAATTATTACAAGAATAGAACCTAGTTTGGAGGCCTGCTTCGTCAACTACGGAGAGGATAGACACGGGTTCCTTCCATTTAAAGAAATTTCCCGACCGCATTCAGATCACGGTGACAACGTTGCAGAACAAAAAACGCGACAATTGCCCAAAGAGGGTGCCGAGATACTTGTTCAAGTTGATAAGGAAGAAAGAGGAAATAAAGGAGCCGCATTAACAACCTATTTATCTTTGGCAGGGAGATATTTAGTTTTAATGCCGAACAACCCAAAGGGCGGAGGAATCAGCAGGCGCATCGAAGGGGAAGAAAGAACAGAAATTAAAATAATCCTTGAAAAACTCGACATTCCCATCGGGATGAGTTTAATTGTAAGAACCGCAGGAATAGGACGTACAATTGAGGAACTCACATGGGACATGAATTATCTTTTGCAGTTATGGGACGCAATAAGCAATGCAAAACAAATGCAGCCAGGTGCTTATTTGATTTACCAAGAATCGAGTCTTGTGATAAGAGCAATCAGAGATTATTTCAATCCCAATATCGGGGAAATCTTAGTCGATACAGACGAAATTTTCGACCAGGCTCACCAGTTTATGCAACATGTTATGCCCGACATGGAAGAAAGGGTAAAAAAGTACAAAGATGAAGTGCCTCTATTTTCAAGGTACCAAATCGAACACCAGATTGAAACGGCTTACTCAAGAATTGTACAGCTTCCTTTGGGTGGGTCAATAGTTATAGATCATTCAGAGGCTCTTGTAGCGGTAGACGTGAATTCTGCAAAAGCCACTAAAGGCTCCGACATTGAAGAAACTGCTGTTAAAACTAATTTAGAAGCTGCCGAAGAAATTGGCAGGCAACTAAGATTAAGAGATATTGGCGGGCTAATCGTAATTGATTTTATTGATATGGAACTTCAAAAAAATCAAAGAGATGTTGAAGCCAAACTACGAAATGCCTTAAGTATTGACAGGGCCCGCGTCCAAATGGGAAAAATTTCTAAGTTTGGTCTGATGGAACTTTCTAGACAAAGACTGCGCCCTGCATTGAATGAAGGCTCTCACATCACATGCAAGAGATGCAATGGTATCGGCGTGATAAGAGACATTAACTCGAGCGGACTGCACATACTTAGAATTCTTCAAGATGAAGCAATGAAAGACGGGACATCCTCTCTTCATGCTCAAGTTCCCATTGATGTTGCAACCTTTCTTCTAAATGAAAAAAGGGCTGACATCAATACTCTTGAAGCGTCTTTGAAGGTTTCGATAGTACTTATTCCAAACAAGTTTCTTGAAACTCCAAATTATAAAATCCAAAGGATTAAATACGATGATATTCGTCAAGAAGAAAACAATCTAAGTTACCAGTTATCTGAAAGTTTTATTGATGAGAATAAGGAAAAACAACTTTCAGAAAGCATGCAAACAACCCAGAAGAAAGCAGTTATAGATACCTTTATTCCTGCAACTCCTGCTCCGTCCAATAGCAAAAAGGGTAAAGATAAAGGGATTGGGTTTATAGGAAGTGTTTTAAAAAGTTTACTTAGTGTTTTTACTCCCTCCAAAAAAAATACTAAAAAAAGAAGATACAAAAAAGATAAAACAAAATATAAAAGAAATGATAAAAAAGAAACAAACTCTAAACTCAGGAAAGAGGCGGCAAGATATTCAGATAAAGCCGTAAGCAAAGATAATACGAGATTACCTGAAAAAGGAGATCAAATTTCAAGTAAAGAAAAACACAAGAAGCGGGAAACCTCATCTAAGGCTCGACAGGCTAGTTTGAGAACAAACAAAGGTCAAAAAACTGCGGGCGATATAGAACAGAAAAAAATGCGAAAACGTGAAAATAGTCTTAAGGAAGAAAATAATTCTCTTAAGGCTGAAAGGACCAAAGAAAGACAAAAAAATTCTGACAACAAGGGAAGTATGTCAAAGTCAATAAAAAGCAGATCTCCTAAGAGAGAACCTGATAATCGCGCAACAATTCCTGAGCCTACAATTACGAAAAGCGAATTGAGTGATGAGCCAAATTTTAATGAAAAATATTTCTCAGAGGAACTTACGTCAAATAACGGAGCCAAAAATGATTCACATGTAGCGGAGGCCTCCTTCAGTAAGGAAAAAAATCTTAGGAAGACTCTAGAGACAGTGGGGCTGCATTTGGTAGAAACTAGGATAGATGGTAATGGAGATACTGAAGAAAAAGAGCAAAAAAAACTTGGAAGAAAGATCAAAAGGAACGAGTCCGATAAACTTCGTGATGATGCTGAGCCTCTAACAATGGTGGAAACAAAAAAATGAATTGTCTTAAGAGAATAAAACACCACATGTAATCGATGATACAAAAAAACAATATACTAATTCGTGATAATTTTGATCGAAAGCTTACTGATTTGCGGATCTCGCTGACTGACCAGTGTAATTTTCGCTGTAGTTACTGTATGCCAAAAGAAATTTTTGGAAAGGGCTATCAGTTTCTTCCTAGAAAAGAGCTTCTTTCATTCGAAGAAATAAAACTTTTGTCGAATGCTTTTGTTAATCTAGGAGTGGAAAAGTTAAGGCTAACCGGTGGAGAGCCTTTGCTGAGAAAAAACATACCGGAATTAATTTACGATTTAAAAAAATTAAAAACGTTAAAAGGTGAAAACGTCGAAGTCACTCTTACAACGAACGGGTTTTTATTACAGCAGTTTACCTCAAGTTTAAAAAAATCTGGTTTGGATCGAATAACAATAAGCCTGGATGCACTCGACGAAAATATTTTTCAACAAATGATAGGCGGAAAATACTCCCCAAAAATTGTACTTTCAGGTATTGACGCCGCAGTCGATGAGGGGCTCTCAGTAAAAGTCAACATGGTGGTTAAAAAAGGAGTTAACCATAATCAAATAATACCGATGGCAGATTATTTTAAAAGAAGAAATATCCAACTAAGATTTATCGAATTTATGGATGTAGGAAATTCAAATCAATGGGATTCAAAGCATGTTCTGCCAAGCGGGGAAATTATTAAATTGTTAAATAAAAAGTTTGGTGTTACAAAGGTGGGAAGAAAAACAGCAAGTGAAGTGGCAGAACTTTGGAGCTACAATGAGGGGGGAACTTTTGGGACTATTTCTTCGGTAAGCAAACCATTTTGCCAGAATTGCTCTAGAGCACGATTAAGCTCAGACGGCTTGTTTTATACCTGTCTATTTTCCTCCAATGGTTACGATTTAAAAAAATCTCTTCGCGAAAAAAATCTTGCGCAATCTTACAAGCAATCAGAAGAAACTCAAAGATCACTCGCCGAATCGTTAATCCAAAAAATATGGGAGACTAGATCGGACCGTTATTCAGAACAACGTCTAACTGATAAGGCAAAATTCAACGAAAGAAAAATTGAAATGAGCTATATTGGAGGTTAGCTATTCAATCTTTTCTATTTTTGTCATTTAGCGGAGTAGGTAGAGAAGCGAAATAACGAGCTAATCCAGCCATCTCTTCCTTGGTAAGTGTTGCAGCAATGCCTCCCATCACCGCATTCTTTCTAGCTCCCGACTTGTAATCAATTAATGCCTGGTTTAAATAATCTGCATACTGGCCAGCGATTATAGGATAGGAGGGGAGAACCCCGTTAACCCCATCTTTGCCGTGGCATGCGGCACAAACCTGATTAGCTTTTTCTTCAGCTTGTTTGATAGTAAGAGCATTTCCAATAGCAGAGCTAAATAAAAAAACACAAAATACCAACTTTAAAAACCTATGATTTTCCATTACGAATCCCAACCTCAGTTCAAACTAGAATAATACGCGGCGATATCAGCAATATCCTGATCTGTCATTGAGCCAGCCACTGCTTTCATACTCGGGTGGTTCCGTTGACCGCCTCTATATGCCTTCAGAGCCGAAACCAAATATTCAACCTTTTGCCCAGCAATCCGCGGTACTCTGTAAGTTTTAGGAAAGGCAGTTTTATAATTCGGAATGCCGTGACAACCTACACACATGGACACCTTATTTGCACCAGCCTCAATATCCCCTGCGGCCATTGCAGAGCTCATGCCGATACAAAACCAAAAACCTAAAAAGCCCAAGGTAAAGTGTTTAAATTTGAAGTACAAAAAATAACCCATTTTTTTAGTCCTTGACACAATGGAAATCCCGTTGATATTAGTTTACCACTTTCAGACAGACTTTTTGCGTAATCCATCTAAGAGAAAACCATTAAGTCTCTTGACAAAAAGTGATGGATCTTGAAGTTGCCCTCCTTCGGCAAGCAATGCCTGGTCAAACAAAACTAATATCAAATCACTAAATTTGTCAGTAATTCCATCAGAAACATTCGAACCGTCTGCTCCCACTATATTTCCCCCTCCCTGCTCACTTTCGTTAAACAATTGTTCTACTAATGGATGGGTCGGGTTAATTTCCAAAATGGGCTTGCGTTCAGGGATATTTTGTCCGGCAGATTTTAGGAGCCGTTCCAAATGTCCGCTGACATCATTCTCGTCAGATATTAAACAACAAGCAGAGTCTGTCAATCTATTACTTAATCGAACTTCCTTCACCGAACTCCCAAGCACCTTAGCTGCCTTTTCGATAACCACTTTGAATTTATCAGAATTATCCACATTTTCAGGCTCTGAATCTTTAGTTTTATTGGATTCAATTTTATCCAAATCTAGCGCGCCCTTAGTAATTGACTGAATAGCTTTCCCTTCAAATTCATTAAGAAAATTCAACACCCATTCATCAACCCTATCTGTCAATAGTAATACCTCGATATCTTTCTTCTTAAATATCTCAAGGTGCGGGCTAGACAGGACAGCCTGAGTAGATTCCCCGGTGATCACATAAATCTTTTCCTGCCCTTGTTTCATCCTAGCAATGTAATCTTCGAGCGAAACGAAGTCGTTTTCACTGCTATGAGTTGAACTTTTAAAACGAACAAGTTTGGCTAACTTTTCCTTGTTTGAGAAATCTTCACCAAAACCTTCTTTCAAACACTGTCCAAATTCCTTCCAAAAATCTAAGAATTTATCAGGAGACTTTTCTGAAAGATCAGTTATCATATTCAAAACCCTTTTCGTACAGCCATCGCGAATTGATTTTATATCACGACTTTCCTGTAAAATTTCCCGTGAAATATTTAATGGTAGGTCACTCGAATCTACAACTCCCTTAACAAACCTCAAGTAATTTGGCAACAGCTGCTCCGCATCATCCATAATGAAAACCCGCTTAACATACAACTTTAGCCCATGTTTTTGTTGCCTATCATACAAATCAAAAGGAGCTTTTTTAGGAATAAAAAGCAGTTGGGTGTATTCAGATCTTCCCTCTACACGGTTATGACTATAGGCTAGCGGGTCATCGGAAGTATTTGATAATGATTTGAAAAATTCATGGTATTGCGTTTCTGTAATATCCTTTTTCTGCCTAGTCCACAGAGCCGAGGCTTTATTCACCTGTTCCCAGGTTTCTAGTTCCTTGTACGCAGATTTTTTTTCGTCCCATTGCTGTTTTTTCATTTTAATGGGTATGGCAATGTGGTCTGAATATTTTGAAATTATTTCACTCAACTTCCAATGAGAAAGTAAATCGTCGTGAGACTTTTCACCGTCAATATCCCCCGCGCTTCTTAAATGCAAAGTAACTTCCGTCCCTCTGCTTTCCTTTTTTGCGGCTTGAACACTGAAACCAGTTTGACCATCAGACTCCCATAAAACAGCTTCATCAGGAGATAACCCTGCCCTTCTGGTATGAACCACCACTTTTTGTGCGACTATGAAGGCTGAGTAAAAACCAACACCAAATTGCCCGATCAAGGCGGAGTCTTTTGCACTATCTCCCGATAATTTGCTAAAAAACTCTTTCGTGCCTGATTTCGCAATGGTGCCAAGATTTGCAACAACCTCTTCCTTTGACATGCCCACACCCGAGTCACTTATGGTAAGTGTCCGCTCTTTTTCATTGAATGTGATCTCAATATTGAAATCCGAATTTCCCTCGTACAGTGAATCATCTGCTAAGGCTTCAACTCTCAATTTATCGCACGCATCCGATGCGTTTGATATTAACTCCCTGAGGAAAATTTCTCTGTTACTGTAAAGTGAGTGAATCATAAGATTCAAAAGTTGACTCACTTCGGTCTGAAATTCTAAGTTTTCTTTTGACATAGTTAACCTTTTTAACAACTTATTTGCATAGTTTGGGGCGTTAGAAAGAAAAACAAGAACCTATTTCATACTTTCTATTGTCAATCCTGAATTTACTTTTCTTCCTTTTTGTGACCTTTTACCAATAAACTCGAGTAGTTTATTTCGACTCAACTTAAGGACCCTACTCTGTCCTTTTTTTGTTAATGCTCTAAACTCTAGACCAGTCTCTCCAACAAGACAAGCCGATCTAATTTGATCTCCTGGTCTTAAGCCAATTAATTTAACACCTCTTCCTCCAGCTAACAATTCTTTAACGCTACTAGTGCCGATTACCAGTAGGTAACCTAAATTTGTAAGTAACGCCAAAGCCGATTCCTCCTTTGGAATAGGCATGATTGTTAATGGTTTATCGCCATCGTCGAGTTTTAAAAAAGCTTTTCCAACCCTAGTTTTTGACAAAACTTTTTCCATTTTACTACTTAGCCCCTTTCCGTACTGTGTAATAATAATAAATCTATCGTTTGACTTGCCGACAAAAAACGCATGAAACGACTCATTAGGAGCTGGTTCTACTAGAGAACTGAATGGCAGCTCCGAAATCTTCATTTCTGAGAGGTCCAGCAAAGCTCTAGAATAAACCCTGCCACTTGTGGAGAAAGAGATTAGATAATCTAGATTAGTACATTCGAATAAGAGATTGTATTGATCCCCTGTTTTAAACTGAATTTTTGAAATCTTGACATCATGACCATTCTTAATGGTAATCCAGCCATTGTAAGAAATTACTACTGTAATTTTTTCCTCAGAAACCTCAGCTTCAAACGTTACTTTTGTAGATTCCTTGAGCAAAGTTTTTCTTTCATCACCGAATAGTTTTTTTAGTGACAAAATCTCCTTTTTCGTCTGTTCTTCGAGACTTTTTTTGCTTTTCAAAACCTTTAAATATATAGACTCTTCTTCCTTTTTTTTAGCAATCTCAGCCTTAATATTTAACAACTCAATTTTTGCTAATTGCCTCAGCCTCATCTCAAGAATATCTTGTACTTGCTCCTGATCCAATGCAAATCGTTTCATAAGTTTTGTTTTTGGATTGTCAGACTGTTGAATGATTTTGATTACTTCTGCTATCGCCTCTAAAATCTTAATACGACCATGTAAAATATGGAGGCGTTTTTGAACTATCCTTAATTTAAAAGCGAATTTTGCTTTCACAATTTTCACTCTAAATTCTAACCACTGGAATAAAATCTCTCTTAAGGAAAGCTGCTTTGGTTTATTTTCTAAATCAAGTAACACCAGATTGACAGAAGAAGATGACTGCAAGGAAGTTTTACTCAATAAAAGTTGAATGAACTCTTCCTTACTTATTTTTGAATTTTTTGGCTCGAAAACTAACCTAACGTTCGCATTTTTATCGGATTCATCCCTGACAGACAAAAGATAGCTCATTATCAATGTTTTTTGTTTATTTTGCTCAGTTGTTAATGATTTTTTATTCGCTTTTATTTTTGGATTTGTTAGCTCATCAATTTCTTCCAAGACCTTCTGCACTGAAACTCCGTGAGGTAATGCTGTAAACACAAGTCGCCACTGACTCCTACCTAGTTCTTCAAAAAACCATCTACCCTGTGTTATGAATGTTCCTTTCCCAGTGAGATAAATTTCTTCAAACTCTGACCTAGAATTAATTACTTGTCCCCCACCTGGAAAATCAGGGCCTGGAATAATGTTTAAAAGCTCTTCATGCGAAATTTTTCGATTATCTAATATCGCTACTAGTCCATCTGCAATTTCGCCTATATTGTGAGAAGGGATTTCCGTTGACAATCCTACCGCAATTCCTGAAGCGCCGTTAATTAGACAAAGAGGAAGTCTTGCCGGCAATTCTTGAGGTTCTTGATACGAACCATCATAATTTGGTAGGAATGAAACAGTATCAAATCCAATTTCATCCAACAATACGTTAGCAAAAGCTGTAAGCCTTGCCTCTGTATATCTCATCGCCGCTGCGCCATCTCCATCTCTAGAACCAAAATTTCCTTGTCCATCTATCAGGGGATAACGCATTACAAAATCTTGCGACATTCTCACCATTGCTTCATAAGCAGATTGGTCTCCATGAGGGTGAAATTTTCCAAGTACGTCTCCTACAACCCTTGCAGACTTAACAGGTTTAGCATCAGAACTGAGAGACATTTCAACCATAGAGTAAAGTAATCGACGTTGTACTGGTTTTAAACCATCCGATAATTTAGGTATTGCTCTACCATGTACTACAGACAAAGCGTAATCTAAGTAAGCCTTCTCAGCAAAATTTGACAGGGAAACGTCATGAAATTTTCCGACACTCGCTACACTTAGGTTAAGAGTTAAATTGTTTTTTTCTTTCTTTGGCATATTTATTTAGACATCTATCGAAGCGTTGTTACCTTTTTCTTGCATCCATTTTTTTCTAGCGGAAGATTCTGTTTTAGACATAAGTAAGTTAATTTTTTTCTCTGTCAACCCTTTTCGATCGTTATGGATGCTTACTCTTAATAGCTGTCTACTTATCGGATCTAAAGTTGTTTCCCACAATTGCTGAGCACTCATTTCTCCCAAACCTTTAAATCGAGAAAAACTTAGCGCATCTTTTGGAACCCGTTTTTGGTCAAATGTTTTAAACCTTCTCTGCAATTCATTTTCATCACGCACATAAACCTTTTCCCCGAATTCTTTTCTGTATTTTCCCTTTATATCAATTCGATACAAAGGTGGTTGCGCAACAAATAGACGGCCATTTTTTACGAGTCCAGGAAAGTGTTTTAGAAAGAGAGTAATTAACAGTACTTGTATGTGAGATCCATCAACATCAGCATCCGCCAAAATACAGATTTTTCCATACCTAAGATCACCTTCATCATAATCTTCATGTTTTTGGTGGGGCGAAATCCCTAAAGCAATGGAAATATTGGATATCTCTCGATTTGAAAGCAATTTAACTTTATCTAATTCCCAGCTGTTGAGAATTTTTCCTCTCAATGGAAGAATAGCTTGGAAATTCTTGTTACGCCCCATTTTTGCTGACCCTCCCGCTGAATCACCTTCTACTAAAAACAGTTCATTTTCATCCAGTCTTTTCGATTCGCAGTCTGTTAGCTTTCCGGGAAGGATTGCAATACTTGAAACTTTCCTTTTTTCATTTAACCTTTGGTTTTTTTGTCTGTTTTGTGCGTTGGCTAAAACTAATTCTGCAATTTTCCGTCCATGGTTAACGTTGTTATGCAACCAAATTTCAAAAGAGTCTTTGCTAAATGATGATAATAATTTTTGCGTTTCTCGATTTGACAATCTTTCCTTAGTTTGGCCTTGAAATTGCGGGTCAAAGACTTTACAAGACAGAAAAAAGCTCGCCCTCTGAAAAACATCATCCGATGAGAGCTTGACTCCCTTAATCGTCATACCTTGTTTGTCTACAAATCCTTTCACAGCAGCAAAAATCCCTTCTCTAAACCCTGAAACGTGAGTACCAGAGCCTGTTGTGGGGATTAAATTCACAAAAGCCTCTTGAGTATTTTGCCCTGTCTCTGTGAATGCCAAGAGTGCTTGGAATCCTTCGCCTACATGGAAACTAGACTTTCCTTCCACATATTTCTCACACTGCCAAACAGGTACAACTAGATGATCCTTACTTATAATTGATGAAAAGTATTCTTCAGCTCCATTGTTAAAGCACCATGAAGATTTTAGTTTTCGTTTTTCATCGTGTAAATTAATCCTGACGCCCGGAAGCAATATTGCTTTCGTGAGGAGTGACTTTTCTAGTTGTGCTAAAGATATGTTCAATTCATCAAAATACTTAGCGTTTGGCCAAACTCTAATTTTTGTTCCATTTGCCTTTGTTCTTTTTATTTTTGTTAAAGGTTCAACAACGCTACCATTCTCAAAAACAATTTTCCATTGGCAACCCCCTCGAGAAACGTTAGCTTCCAATTTATTTGACAATGCATTCGTTACCGAAACTCCAACGCCATGGAGACCACCTGAAAAATTATAACTACTGTTATTATCCTTATTAAATTTTCCTCCTGCGTGCAAACGCGTAAATACAAGCTCTATAGTGGAAATTTTCTCATCTGGATGCACTCCAACTGGAATCCCTCTACCGTTATCACTAACAGAAAAACTCTTGTCATCATGGCATTCTATGGAAATCTCAGTAGCATATCCTCCTATTGCCTCGTCCGCGCTATTATCAATAACTTCTTGTAAGATGTGTAGCGGATTCTCGGTTCTTGTATACATGCCAGGCCTTTGTTTGACAGGCTCCAAACCCTTTAGAACTGAAATCGAAGATTCATCATACCGTTTTACCCTTGCCATTTATCTAAAACATCTCCTCATGCTTATTAACGAAAATTAAATAATACAAAATATGGTAATCAAATTTGTTTTTTTTTAATTAGAAACTACTCTACGGTGCTTGCTTTAAAAAAATTACTCCATCTGAGTCAGCGACACAAAAAAGACCAGGCTTTATCGAACAATTCTCGATTTTAATGGGTTTGTTTATCGAGCCTACGTTGGCTTTCTTGCTCTTGACAGGTGAAGTACCAACAGCCCAAATACCTATATCCGTATCCATTAGCTCGACAGAATCACGAACGCACCCAAAAATAATTGCCCCTTGCCAACCATTTTTTTTTGCCAAAACTGCTAAGTTTCCTCCCATCAAAGCACATCTTCGACTACCCCCTCCATCCACAACTAAGACCCGATTTTCTCCGTCCTCTTCAAGAGTTTTTCTAACGAAAGAGTTGTCCTCAAATGCCTTTACGGTAACCACCTGACCAAGAATATGCTTTCTGCGCCCATACATATTCAAAGGTATCGCTAAAACTTGAACAGACCCGTTATCTATCTCGTCTTCATTTCCGTCACAAACATCAGCAGTTAGTTTCACTTATTTCATTCCCATTTAAAATTTTCATTAAATAGAGAGTACAATAATCTGCTATGAATTTAAATCTTTGGGGACGTTTAGTCTACACATTAATTGCGAAAAGGTTCAGGAAAAAAATCGAGTTTATGGATACTTGCATAACTCCATTCCGAGTCTTGCCGAGCGATTTAGATCTAAACTTTCACATGAATAACGCACGTTATTTTGCATGGATGGATATTGGACGGCTTGATTTGCTGAATCGTAGTGGGATGTTTTCAGTCATGAAACAAAACAATTGGTTTCCAGTGGTTGCCGATGAAAAAATAAGCTTTGGAAAATCGCTTGATTTATTTGATTCTGTACTTTTAGAAACAAAGCTTCACGGATGGGATGCCAAGAATTTTTATATTCAACAACAATTTAAAAAAAAGGGCGAGATATATGCCGGAGCTATGGTCAAAGCGCGGATATTGTCAAAACAGAAGGGCCCCTTAGAGACTAATGAGATTCTGGACACACTTTACGATTCCAATGACCAACCTGACACCTATCCTTGGCTCACAGAATGGAAAAGTTCGAGACTTTCTTTATTGGGAAGAAATGAAAGAAAATAGAGCCTGATGCTGACTGGTGAATAATCTAGTTTTGCCCGGCGAGCGCAGTTTCATCCCCTAGGGTCGGAGGTTCGAAGTACTTTATAAATGTAGCCCGGTAAAACCCACCTTTGATCATCAAAATTGAATTTGCTCCTCTATCACACAACTCTGGTCCGAAAAATTTGAAAGTATAGGGTGGTCTTGGCATGTAGCCGGATACGTACACAACAGCAAGAGGAACACTATTTTGGGAAACTATAAGCTTATCGGAATCAACGCCTTCAAATTTAACACCATTGTTTGGTACACATGTAATAGGAATACCCTCTTGAGCAGACACATTATTAATTAAATAAGAGCCTATACAAAGAAAAGCTATTCCTGCAATAGTTGGACCAAAAAACATCTTTTGAAAAACGTTCGTCACGATCACCTCCTCAAAATAAGAATCGTCACGAATCCGGAAACATTTACTGCTGCTTTAAAAAATTTTCTATTATTTTTGTCCTTTCTCCTTTTTTAATTTTTTTTAATCTCCTAACTTCTTTATAAAACGCAATCCAATCCGAATTACTTTTAATAAAAACGTATTTGAAAAAAGGCTTGTACCTATCATAAAGAGAAAAAGCGGCCAACCATGCAGAATTTATTTGAAAAACCCAATCGTTATAACCTTTGGAGATCCCTCGTCCATCTTTAACCTCAATAAGACTCCTTCTCAAATTTTTAAATATCTTCTCTTTAAGTAATGCGGTTTCTTTTTTTTTCAGATTTTGGTTATACAAACTCTCCAAAGCTTCCCTAGATGACCTTAAAAGTTTTCCAACTTTATCCCGCTGCCTTTTCTCCTCCTCATAAAGGATAAGGTCATTGGTATCTCCATTTTTTTTTATCCATTGCAGAGAACCAGCATCCTCTACAAATGAAGCAAATGACTCATTAAAAAGCGTATCGTTTTTTACGAAAACCTGCTGGTGCGTCATTTCGTGGATTAATAATTTAACCAAATCAATTTCGGCGTTCCAAATAAAAGTATTTAAAACGGGATCGCCACCAAAAAGGTCTGACCAGCCTAAAGTTGAGTAAGCAGGAACGGGTAATATTGCGACCTCTAAATCTTCAAATTCTATTAAGTCTTTAGCATACTCTTCAGCTTCTTTTTTTTCATAGAATCCTCTGTAATTAAAGCAACCCATAAAAATATAACACCACTCTTTTAAATCGAATGAATTTTCTTTTACTGCCACAACATTCCAAACAACAGCCTTGCGCAATATATCCGAATAAGTGGAATAGCTTTTTGTTTTTCTGAAATGTAACTCACTGTATGCAAAATCTTTAATTTTGTTTACTAAGAGAAGTTTTGTTTTTAATTCTTGATTTGTTGCTTTATCTTTTAGAATCACATCAATAGGTTGAGCATTCTTGATAATATTTAAGTGATTATCGATCAACCCATAATTGTATTTAATTGAACTACAAGAGCTTAGCAAAAGACTACCAAACATTACTAGTAAAAATTGATATGAGAACCTATTTTTCGTCCGAGATAATTTCGACAAGATTCTTCCTAATTTCTATTACTGCTGTTTGTGGAGCATAGCGCTTAACTAAAGTATTCTTGTGATCAATTAAGAATTTTGTAAAATTCCATTTAATTTTCGTTGTACCAAGAACCCCCGGTGCTCGTTTTTTCAAGTATGTGAAGACCTTATGTTCATCTGCTCCGTTTACATCAATTTTTGAAAAAACAGGAAATGTCACTGCATAACGTTCAGTGCAAAAATTTTGTATGTCTTTTGAGCTTCCCGGCTCCTGAGAGCCAAACTGATTACAAGGAAAAGCTAAAATTTCAAGGCCCTTGTCATTAAAATCTATGTACAGTTGTTGCAAGTCTTTATACTGAGGAGTAAACCCACAATTACTGGCAACATTCACTATTAGAAGAGTTTTTCCGCTATAGTCTGCGAAGCTTTCAACTTTTCCATCTATTCTAATTAAATCAATTTCTGGTAGCACGATAATCCTCAGTTAAGATTTTTTTGGCACTGTAAGTAATATTGGGAGTTTAGACAATCTTGACAGTTTACTCTCTAAAAGAAATGTTTTTGCAGTTTGCTTTGCACTCTCTATATGTAATCGTTTGTCATCCATATACCATTTAAAATATCATCATTCACGATATTCATGTTTTCAGGACTTTCAGAAAACCCGATCAGTGAAGCAGCTCTGTCCATCCATAGAGGATCGTTCTCTGGTCTACTAAACCTATCCGTATAGTAATCACGTTCAAAATCTTCCGGAGATCTTCCCAACACGTTGTTGTACAACGCATCTACAAAATCAGAATCATTTAAATTTGACCCATATGTACTTTCAAATTCGGGAGAGGCTAAAAAGTTGCCGGCAATCTGGTATAGAATCAAACCATTAGATTCTATATCATTAACATGATATCCGACTCCTACTGGGTCGGGAGTTCGTTCAAATGCCGCTTGATATAATCTGTAAGCCTGACCAGCATTTCCATTTGTATCAAATGCAAGCGTTCCGTCAGCAAATTCAAGTCTTTCCACATTGGTAAGAGTGTCTGTTCCTTCTAGGGATAATCTGTCATTAACACTAAAGGAATCTAATTGTTTTTCAATTGTAAAATCGTAATAAGAACCAACATACTCTGCTTTATCTAATCCATCACCTCCGTCTATAACATCGTTACCGGCGCCTCCTACGAAAACATCCATACCGGACCCAGCAGCTATTTCATCATTACCTGCTCCGCCGTCAAAATAATTATTTCCATCGGAAGCAACCAAAATGTCATCGCCACCCCCCGCATAAACTATGTCATCACCAGAACCTAAACTTAAATCCTGTTTACTGTCATCTCCGACAAAGGTTTGCTTTCCCTCTCCTCCGCGGACAGTAAATTCTCCAAGAAGCAAAATTTCACATGCTGAAGCTGTCAGCTCATTATTTAAATTCACAAATGTACTCTCACCGCTTGTTTGATTAGGGGCAAGTAACACCACTCCCTCACTCTCAGCAAGTTGAAGAATGATTTCATCAGAATCAATCTCTGTGGGATCATTTCCTGAAAAATCAAGTAACTTTAATTTTGAGGCAACAACCGAAGTACCTGATTCGTCTTTACTTCCTTGGCTATTCAAAACATCAGTAAAGTCTGCAATAGCCTGAAAAGATTCAGCCGCACGTTCTTTGTTGCCAAGGGCTACAAAATGAACTAAGTCGCTTTCTTCCGATAGCGGCTCATCTAGCGAATAGTAGGATAATTCAACTTGCGCATCAATTAAGACATTTGTTTGAGGTAAAGTTGAAACGGTTTCTGCTGACATATCGCTAAAATTTACGGAAATATTGCCATTGCTTACAAAGGAATTAACCGTACCTTTTTTTAACCCTGAGGTTAAGTTTCCATAAGAAATATCTTCAGTTTGTAAACTGACTCCCGGCATAAGCAACTCTGATGAAATTTCTGATACACTAGGAATATCGGGTAACCCAGAAAGTTCTCCGCTCACCATCTCCCTTGCATTATCTGATGCCACCATTTGTTCCCTAAATAGTTCGACAGCAGTATCTCCCAACACTTGCCGGTCACCTGTCAAATCAAAACCTTTGTCAGATTCAACAATTGACAATTCATCAAAACTATATCGAGCTGCATTTGCTGAAATCATATGGAACTCATACAAACCAAGTGCATTAGGTGTCGCATCACCCGAAATTACGAACTCCCAAAGATTAAAGTTAGAAGTACTAGTAACACTGCCGTCAGCAGGATTTGTAGCCACGCCTAAAATTGTATTTGCATTACTCTGTGTTCTAAGTTGTACATTTGTATCTTCTCCTTCTGAATTTTTGATCCTATCCTCGAGAAACACACCAGTAACAGTCTCGTTCACTGGATCCCATAACCTTCCACTCGAATCATACAAACTATAGAAATATTGATCATTTTCGGGAGTTATGGTGAAGGCAGAGTCTAAACCAATTGCGTTAGTCTCTGTGCGCACTAATCGAAAGTCATCTGGTCCTGGAGACGGCGAAAACGCTGGCATTAATAGCTCCCTATTTTGGAAACCGATCTGGGAATTACTATTCAAATCATAACGAACCATCTCTTCCTTAGAAAGAACTTCAGTAAGAGTAACTGGCTGTAATGATTTGGCGTTGTCATAATTAGCTAACGAATCATCTACGACATTAAATGTTCTCAAAAAGAATGAGTCTGAATTAGTATTTGAATCCTGTTGTAACACATTTACATTAAACGTTACTCGATTAGTTGTATCATTTGTTTCGGTACTTGTGTAAAGACCCTGTACCTGCTCATCCGAACTATATCTAAATGATTGACCTCCTTGATTCAAAATTAACTTCGGAGTCTCTCCAAGTTGAATGCTACCAGTAAAGTCCACCGCAACTGAACCATCGGCTAATTTCGCCAGCGCAGGGCTTTTTTGATTAATCTCAAACTTATCCGTGAAAGACCTTGTTGAAATAGTAATCTCTTCGGCACCTGGACCAAGCACTTGATTCGAGTCTAAATTATAGCCAATTTCCAATTCACGATTAAAAAATTCAGAATCAGACATGGCAACACCATCAGATTGATTATTCTTTACGAAATAACTTTTAGGACTAGATTCCGAGAGAGTGAAAGTGGTGACTTTAACATCTGGGTCTCCGTCAGAACTTTCTTTAACTTCATAAATTTTCAAATCACTATTATCCAAAAGTTCAACACCCGAGATAGAATAGTCGCGACCATCAGATGATGGATTAGAAGACGGCGTCCATGCATTTCCATTGGACTCTATTTCTTTCAAAAGAAACGATCTTCCATTTTCAGCAGAGTAATCATTTCCTCCAAAAACAAGTCCAAACTCGCCCGATGATAGACGCACAACACCTGGACTATTTAATATCTGTTGATCGGTACCTATATAATCTTTACTTAGCAGTGCTATCGAAAAGATACCATCCCCTACAGTTTCATCTCCGTTTAGGTCATAACCTACTTCCAACTCTTTTTGTAGCAAAGCACTTTCTGTAATGGACTGACCAACCGTTACGGTCGCTACAGCTTTACCGCCATCACCGCTATCGGTGAAAGTCCATGTTTTAAAGGTTGGAAAATTAATTGAGCCTGATTTTTCAATTATAGTACTCAGATTTGTTGGAGAAGCTGTTGTACCACCGATTCCCAAATACACACCAGTAACTGTCGAACCGCTAGTAGGTTGCCAATTAGAACCCGCGCTATTGCTCAAAATCACCACGGGTGTTGTTGAACCAGTTGAAAGATCCCCTTCTATATCCAGTCCGTAAGCACCTGAGGTTAACTGAACGACTTGAGGAGCATTTAGAGACCCAGTATCTACAGGAGGCATTTGCCATGTAATATCAGCTATTACATCACCAACTGTACCATCTGAATTTAAATCAAATCCTACCCTGCCTTCATCAATAAGAATGTCAGTCAAGGTTACGACAGTAGAGGTCGCAGCAGAAGCCTGAAAATCAGCTTGACCACTTGGCTTCGAAAAAACCCACTTCTTAAAACTGGATGTTGAACCAGTTCCAATCTGCTCAAAGACTGTTGCGTAGTATTTTATTTGACCCGAACTTTCAAGTTCTTCCGAAGAAAAAATTCCAATAACTTCACTACTCTGGCTAGGACTCCAGTTTTGCCCGCTACTGGTCTTTAAATTAATTACAGATTTGAGCTGCCCAACTGTTGAATTTCCATCAAAGTCAACAGCGTAAGAACCCGACGCTAGTTCTACAATAGAAGGCGCTCCTCTTTGTGGAACGGAGAGTTGCTTCGTTATATCTACAATTCTATCGCCCACAACATTATCATTTGTTAAGTCAAATCCACGTTCAAGTTCTTTGGCCAAAATATCTGTTAACGAAATTGTTTGAGCTATCCCACTAGTTGCAGTCGCTACTCCAGATGCACTTCCCTGAATAAAATGCCATTCTTTATATATCGCACTAGAACCACTTCCAGATTTCTCATATACAAAAGCAGATGTTGTTTGTTCACTTGACGCGTTTACATCGTAGGAAACATATCCTCCTACGATTGTGTAATTTGTAGACGGATTCCAATTTACCCCGTTTGATGCTTCTAAGAAAAGACTTGTTGAAGTTTCTCCAATATTACCTGCTCCAGATAAATCAAGCGCATAAGCATTACTTTTTGTTAAAATTACAGCAGGAGCAGTAACTGTCCCATCTGCAAAACCATCATTATCGGAGTCGAGAGAAGTTTCTCCTCCTGAGACAATAACTGACTTAATTGGATCGCCAATAACACCATCTGCCAATAAATCAATGTTTTTTCTTGTCTCTAAAGCTCCTAACTGAGCTGACGAGATACTCACAGAAAAAGTCGTTTGAGCTGTTGCGAAAAAAGATCCATCAAAGAGATTAAATTCCCATTTTTTATACGCAGGAGAAAAACTCGAACCAGCGTTTTCGATTAGTGAAATCGTTTGTGCTGAACCACTTCTTTCAGAAAAGACCCCCGTAACAGGATTTCCCCTTGTTGGAACCCATGGAATACCTGCAGTTGTCATAAGGATTGGTAGTCCTAAATCATTGACTCCTAAAACCTCACCAAAACTAATCGCATAATTTCCTACTTGCGTTTGTACGAGAGAAGGTTGGTTTGCAGCGAGAAAAAGATATCGTTCAATATCATCACCAATCGTTCCATTTCCATCTAAATCGACATTGTATGTTTGTTCTTCTGCGATTAATTCCGATGTTGTCAATCTAGTTGCAGTTGAGGCGCTAACCTGAGCCGTATAACTTCCCGATTGGTGAGCAAAGGTCCATTTTTGATAAAAAGGATTTAAGATGCTCCCACCCTTTTCAATAATTCCAATCGTAGATTGATTATTAGTTACCTCACTTTGATAAATCCCAGACAATTCGTAATTTAAAGAAGTGCTCCAAGCACTTCCGCTACTATCTTTTAAAATTATGAACGGGTGAGATTCGCCCACATTTACGTTCGCTGTGTCGTAATCTACCCCAAAAAAACCGAAGGAACTTTTAATAATTGCTGGTATTACCTTTGTACTATCCAAAACTCCGTCGTTATTCGTATCAACCGTCGAAGTTTTGTAATTCAGAGGAATCTCTGAAATCTGATCACCAACTCTCCCATCACTAGTAATATCAAAACCCAACTGCATTTCATAGCTGACTAAATCTATAAGATTTACATTAACTGCGGTAGATTGATTCGTTTGCAGTGATAGAAGGGATGTATCTGATGAAAAAGTCCATGTACCAAACTGTGGATTAGTATCGTTTCCTGACTTTTGAATCACTACATAAGACTGAGTAGCGGAGTTACTTTCGAGGATATTTCCATAGACTCCAACAGCACTTGTTCCTGTACTAGGACTCCACGATGTAGAAGAAGCGTTAATAAGTAACTTGCCCGTAGTTGGCTGGCCAACTTGAGAAGTCTCGTTTCCAATCGCAAACTCGCCCGATTCAAGTTTCAGAAGGTTCGTGCTCTGTGCGGAGTTGGCAGTAGCTAGATCTGTTTTCGCTGCAACAATGGATAGAATTGTTAACCCGCTGTTACCAACAATTCCATCTCCTGTAATATCGTAACCTAATGTAGTTTCAAACGATTCAAGATCACGAACTGCAAAACTTGAAACAGCACTATTCCAAACAGCAACTGAATCCAGCGCTGTGTGTGTAGAAAATGTGTATACAGAATAAACGGAACCAAACGAGTTACTGGTATTAGTATCGTAAACAAGTGATAAGTTAATAGTACCCTCTTCGTTCCGTATCAAACTCTGAGTTTCAGCACTAACTTGTGAGTTCTCTCCTATCAAATTAAAAGTATCGCTGTAAGCGCCTGTTAACACGAGGGTGCCGGATGCTGACCAGGTAGTTAAATCGGGCTCAGCAATAATAAAATATTCGTTATCTCTAGGAGAGTCTCCAAAACTATTAGATATTCCAGCAGACTGATTCCATATAAGGAAGCCGCCTTGACCTGAAAATATGGCTGGGGAATTTACTGAAAGACTCACTTGTCCTGAGGACGTTGTAAAGCTAGTCGTGTATGCAGTACTTGCCAATACTTGCGTAGCGCTAATCACGCCGTTTATTCCGTCATTGTTTACGTCTTCTCCCACATTTGTTTCTACAACAGACAAAATGTCTCCAGTTATTAACATTTGTTGTGAAAGATTAAAGATTGGTGCTGCGGTACCTAATGAGCTAATTTGTGAAGCTGAAGGATCAAATTCAAAAAAATATGGGCTTTCAAATATGCTTAAAGTTGTACTGGTATTTGCAGCCGTAGAGGCTTGGAATACGTATACATCATTATGGAAATCCGTAACAAATGTGATTCCTCCTGCACCTGCTGCAGCGCTAATAGCAAGAACCCCATGAGCGGATGGTAAGACACCGGCACTCTGAAGAGTTGCACTGGGAGATACGAAAGATGCCGGTTGCCATGGATTGACACCATTCATAAGAATTACATCTGGCTTTATGGGTAAAGAACCGGTTTTTTGATCTTCAGTTGAAAAATGCGAATAACCAAAAACACCTGCTCCGTCATTACCTAAAGTTAAAAAATCAAGCTGATAGAAATTTCCGTTATAAGATACGATTTCCCCTGAAGTTTGGAAAATAGTATGGTTTGAGCTAAATGCCGAACCAAATAAAAAGCTGCTGCCCGCTGATTTATTGTTTAATTGATAACTAGGGCTGTAAGTGCTTGCAGAAACCACTCCATTCGCAGTTGAGAATGCATGTCCTATAACACCATCGGAATTTAAATCTTGACCTATGTTATATTCAAAAACTGCAAAATCCGTCGATGTTGCTGAGGCAGAAGCATATAGAGTAAACTGGGTCCCGGCAGAATCTAAACTGAAACTATTTACAATGAAGCCATTAAGAGCCGAAAACCCACCAGTAATTGAGGCAGATGGCGCATCTGTAAGTACTTTTAATTCAAGAGTGGACTCACTTGCGGAACTCCCAATAACACTATTCACCAATGAATAGAACACACTCTCGGCAGAGTTTAGTGTCCAGGACGTTCCGGCACTTACCTTGAGAGGTGTCATCAAATGTGTCAAACCAGTCTGAGCAAGGTCCTCCACATAAGAAAAATCAAAAACAAAACCAGAGGTTAACTCTTCTAATTGAAAATTTTTAGGAGTTACTCCATAGTTCGATACAACCGTATTTTTATTTAAATCCGTATCGTAATACTGCTCTAACGCAGCTAGGCCAACAGGTGTAGTTAAAACCGTAGCGTCTACCTGTTTCGCAGTAAGTCGATCGAACGAAAGTTCGAATTCATGGATTTTTAAAAGATTATTTGAAGAATCTGAGGGCTTCTCGATAATTAGGATTAAGGGATTTGTGGGTCCAAAATTGAGGCCTTGATTGGGTACACTATCAATGTAAATAATGTTGTAGATTGAATGATTAGAGGTCTGTGTCCAATTAGAGCTCGTATTCGAAATTAACGATACATTGTTCAACCCAACTGCGCTGTTCGCAAATGATACTGTGCTACCAGTTTGATTTAATGTTACATTTGTCGCTGAATACAGAACAGACATTTCGCTAACTTCCCTTTAGATTTCCATAATAATTTTACGCACGTATCTAAACTAAAATAAAGCTTGACAACAAATAATCGGAATATTTAAGGTAACCTTTAATACGTTGTCATTCAATCTATCTAATACTAGAAACGAAAAATTTTTTACCGATGAGTGTTGATTTCGATGTAGCTGTTATTGGCGCAGGGGTTGTAGGCCTTGCCACTGCTAGAGCTTTAGCCAAGGTCGGGAAAAAGGTTATAGTCCTGGAATCTAACAAGAATTTTGGACAAGAGACCAGTTCCCGAAATAGCGGTGTTATTCATGCGGGAATCTATTACGATAAAAACTCATTAAAGGCAAAAACCTGTGTACGTGGCAGAAGCCTGCTTTATGAATATCTAATAAAACATAAAATTAACCACAAAAAAATCGGCAAGCTTATTGTTGCAAACCATACTAATTCCTCCCAATTAGAAAAATTGTTTGATAAAGGAATTGAAAATGGTGTTGAAGAACTTAAAATAATAGAAAAAAAATATCTAGAAAGCTGTGTCCCTGATGTACAAGCAGATTTAGCCATTTATAGTCCGGTTTCTGGTATCGTGGACGTTCATGGGTTCATGGAATCCTTAACCGGAGAGATACAGGATCACGGCGGAGATATTGCTAGACTGAGTAAGTTTATCAGCGCAGAGAAATCAAGAAGTTACAGAAAAGGTTGGGACATTCACGTTTCATGCGGAGAAAATAGTGAGCGTATCGTTATATCTTCGGACTGGCTGATTAATTCGGCGGGCCTGTTTGCTGAACATGTTGCTTCTCACATTGAAGGGATGCCTGAAAAAAAAATTCCTACGACTTATTTTACGAAGGGAAACTACTTTGCAGTTATCGGCAATTGTCCATTCAATACTCTAATTTACCCACTTCCCGAAAAGGGAGGACTTGGAACGCACCTCACCCTCGATCTAGGAAATCAGGCACTATTAGGTCCCGATGTTGAACCAATGTCATTGAACAAAAATGCTCTGGATTCCAATCAACCCTTTGATTATTCGATAATAGAAACTAAGAAATTTAAATTTTACGAACAAACCGTTAAATGGTGGCCATCCCTTAACATTGACCAATTGCAACCTGCCTATTCGGGAATACGGCCAAAGTTAAATCGAGTAACTGAAAAACCTGCTGATTTTATTATCCAAAATAGTGTAGCAAACAATATCACAGGTCTGATAAACTTGTTTGGGATAGAATCTCCTGGTTTGACAGCTTCATTAGCAATTGCGGAGATAATTGAGTCCTATATAACAAAGCATTAAATGAAATACCAAATGGTAACCCCCAAAAAAATTTAAATTCCAACGAAGAAGATCTCTTAAGTAAAAAAACAAAGGTTTATAGATGGGTGCTATTAATTTATTTAATTGATTTCTACATGGACTTTACCGAGATTTGAATTTAGAACGTTATAACTCCAAAGTAATTTAATATGAGTCATTTTCGAAATTTATTACCACCTCTCAGTATAGAAACTAACATAAATTTTCCATCTCAAAAACTACAATGACTCAAAGGTACTCAAGTTTGATTCTCCTGATCCTAGCCGGTGAGTTAATTTTTTCTTTGCCATTTCATATAACACGCTTTTTTAAATCCGGTGTTTTAGAAGTTTTTCAAATCTCGAACACTGATTTGGGGGATGCATTTGCCTTTTATGGAATATTTGCGCTCTTGAGCTATTTTCCTGGTGGCTACCTTGCAGACAAATACCCTCCAAGGAAATTAATCTTCTACTCTCTTCTGTTCACCGGAATTGGAGGAATCTATTTTGCAACCTTGCCTAAACCGGCTATTCTTCCATATCTTTATGCATTCTGGGGAATAACGACGATTTTGTTTTTCTGGGGGGCATTGATCAAATATACCAGTGACTGGGGAGGTATAGATCAACAAGGAAGAGCTTTTGGTTATTTGGAGGCTGGACGCGCATTGGTTGCTAGTATCTTTTCGTCAATTGCTTTTTTGTTAGTCTATTTCTTTTCACAAAACTCTGAGGGTTTCTCTCGTGACAGTATTCAATTGGTTATCTTATTCTATGCCATTACGACCATCGTTCTATCATTCCTAGTTCTATTTTTTTTGCGGGATAAATTAACCCGCAAAACTAGTAGGTCGCCAATTAGCTCGCCAATAAATATCAATTATTACCCTGTCTTTCTTATCTCAATAATAGTTGTTTGTGCTTATTGTGGATTTAGGTCTATTGACAACATAAGCTTATATTTAGTGGAAATTGGAAATTTAACTCCAATCGAAGCATCAGGATTCGTAACATCACTAAGTTATTTGAGAATTATCTCAGCGTTAGCTGCTGGATTGATCGCTGATAAAATTACATCAATTAAATTAATAATCCGTTTATTTTTCGTGACTATCTTAGGACAGTCAATTTTATTCAGTGTTCACCCACAAACTTTTTATCATTCATTACTAGTTACGGGCACTTTGATAATTGTTTTTATTTCAATAGTATCTTTGCGAGCAGTATATTTCTCACTAGTAACTCATTCTCATATTCCCGCACATCGTTTGGGTTTTTGTGTTGGTATTATTTCACTGGTTGGATTTACCCCCGATATATTCTTTCATTCTTTAACTGGCAGAATCTTAGATGCAGAACCCGGAATTATTGGATTTCAGAATTATTATCTAGTCACATTGCTCATTTCGATACTTGGGCTTCTTGCTAGTTTAAAACTTAGCCGTTGGATATCATCGAAGAATTCAATTCAAGATGTAAGTCGAACCAATAATTGAATTAAGGTATACGTAATAGTAAAAAATTTTTATTCAAACACAAACGGTATATAAAAATACCCAAAGACAATTAAGATAGCAACCGCGCATAGGTTAAGGAAAAAACCAGCTTTCACCATGGATTCAATTGTTACTAAGTTCGATGCAAAAACTATTGAATTAGGAGGCGTTGCTACAGGTAACATAAAAGCACAACTCGCCGAAATTGTAAGAGGGACCATTAAAATCAATGGATTTAAACCCAGCTTCATACTAACAGCGTAAATTATTGGTATAAACGTCATGGTAGTTGCGATATTACTCGTCAACTCCGTCAGAAAAACAATGAGCGTTATCAACAAAGCTAATAAAACAAACAAACCTAATCCCAAAGGAATCAAGCTAGCTAACCACTCAGCTAACCCTGTACTCGTTACTGCATAGGCAAGAGCCATACCCCCACCAAAAAGAAATATTAAGCCCCATGGAAATTTTTTTTCCAGATCATCCCATTCCAACAGTGATATTTTTTTGTTTTTACTACGAAAAAAAAACAACGATAAGCCACCAATCATGGCGATAACTGCATCCTCGAGACCAGAAAAAGTAGGGATTTGATTAATCATTTTTCTGAATATCCAGCACAAAGCTGTAAGAAAAAAAATAATCCCTACAATTTTCTCCTCATAGGACATAGGTCCTAAATTTTTTAACATGTTGCGAATAGGCTTTTTTGCAACTTCATTTGACTCAAAGCGCAGGGGAAACAAAAAATATGTGAGGATCATCCATAATATGGGTAATAAGCAAATTGATACTGGTAATCCAATAAGAAACCAATCAATAAATCCTATGTCGATATTTTCTTTGGCTAAAAACTGAATCAAAAAACCATTCGGCCCAGTCCCAATTGGTGTAGATATTCCGCCTATTGATGAGGAATATGCAATGCCTAATAGTACACAAACTTGAAGATTGACTCGCTCCTTTTCACTTATACCTTTCACGGTATCGCAAATTACGTAACATACGGATACAGCGATTGGAAGAAGCATGATTGTGGTAGATGTATTCATCACCCACATACTTAATAATGCACTGATTCCCATGAATGACGCTACTATTTTTTTTCCACTGAGGTCCGAATACTGCAGTATAGTGAGAGCAACTCGGCGATGTAAGTTCCACTTTTGCATTGCAATAGCAATCATAAATCCCCCCGCAAAAAGGAATTGAACTTTATTCATAAATTCTTTGCTGATGACACCAATTTCTGCAACACCAAACAAAGGAAATAAAACAAGTGGAAGAAGTGATGTGATAGGTAGAGGCAATGCCTCAGTTGCCCACCAAATACCCATTAATATAAAAACGCAAAGTGTAATCTGACCCGATCTGCTTAATCCCGGTATCTCATCAATAAAAAAAACCACGCAAAAGAGGACCAAACCGGAAAAAAAGCCAATTTTTCCCACTGCAGCTTTATTCATTTATTGTTTTCAGAAGATAATTCATGAAACTTTCCACGGTCTAAATCCTTTTCAGACGAAGCAACTATCACAGCAACCGTTCCATCTCCGGTTACATTGACGGCAGTTCTGAGCATATCTAACAATCTGTCTACCCCAATAATAAGACCAATGCCCTCTACAGGAAGGCCCACCTGACCTAATACCATTGTTAACATTATCAATCCAACACCGGGCACCGCCGCAGTGCCAATTGAAGCCAGTGTAGCCGTTATAATTACCATTAGAAATTGATCTGGAGTGAGAACTATCCCATAAAACTGAGCAATGAAGACAGTAGCAACCCCCTGCATAATAGCTGTTCCATCCATATTTATAGTTGCACCGAGAGGAACTGAAAATGAAGCTATCCTGCTTTTCACACCAAGTTTATTTTGAACCGTCGACATTGTAATTGGCATTGTAGCCCCACTTGAGGAAGTGGAGAATGCCACAAGCAGCGCCTCTCTCATTTTTCGTAAGAAAATAATTGGATTTAATTTTGTGAAGACAAAAATCAAAGAAGGATATACAACAAGACCATGGAAAATCAATACCGCAACAACAGTGAAAAAATATTTTGCAAGTTTTAGAATCTCGTACAGACCAATACCCAACCCAAGTTTCATCATCAAACAAAATACCCCGTAAGGAGCCAATTTTACAATAAACATAATCAGTTCTAACATTACGGTATTTGCTGACTCAAAGAATCCTAATACCTTTTTACCCGCCTCACCTGATTTACTAATGGCAAGCCCAAGCAATAAGGCAAAAACAATAATTTGTAACATCGACCCTTCAGCCATTGCAGCGACTGGATTATCAGGAAAAATATTTATTAGTGTGTCTTTAACGCCCGGCGCTGACTTGGGCTCATAGGATGGCGGTTCAATTGTAGAGGTACTCCCCCCTTCTCCTGGATTAATAAGCAAAGCAAAACCAAGAGCAACTGAAACTGCGATAGCAGTCGTAACTAAATATAGCGAAATTGTCTTGCCACCCAACCTACCGATAGATCCAGAAGCCCCCAAACTTGCAGCACCGCAGGTCAATGAAAGAAAAACCAAAGGAACAACCATCATTTTTAAAGATACAATAAAAATCTGTCCTAGCGCATCTATAAAACCATCGAAAATGAGATCGTTTAAATATGAATAATTTGTTAAATGAAAAACCTGACAAAGAATCCCAATGGTCAATCCGGCAGTCATACCAACGATAATTTTATAAGTCAGGCTCATAATCTATGCCACAATCTCGTAAAAAAAACCTAAACCCCCGAAGGCGGCTCCCACCAGAATGATTATGGAGATTATTAAAACAACCCAGATTATATAAAATAAAGTTTTTCGTAACATTCTTTTTTACTCCACCAAACGATCAAGCTTTAAGCATTGATAGTCAATAACTGCCGCCTTTTCAGCGGTCCTTCTTATTTGCTGAGCAGCTAACGTAAATCTGTCTAGTGTAACCTGATCATCAAAATTATCTTTTTTCAAATCAGTACACTTGTAGACGAACTCGGTTTTTTCACATTGGTACCCTGTTAATCCAATACCTACTGGCCCGAGGCTAATATCAAGCCTGTTGTCATTGAAGTGAAAATAATTTATGACCTGGCTTCCCTGATTTAATGGCTGACCATCAATGTGAGTTTTTTTACACTCAAAAACCTGTTGTTTTGCCTCAAAAAAGTTACAACTAATTAAAAGCATAAAACAACAAACAACACTTGTTTTTGTCAGTTTTAGATATCTCTCGTTATTTGAATAATTGCACATTTTTCACCAGTCTTGCTGTTTTCTAAAAACTGAACCTCTTCGCCTGTGGGAATAAAAGTCTCACGCCCGTATTCTAGTTCTATTTGCCAGGTTGCTTCCTCTTTCTCAGGAATTTTCTCTTCCAAAGTAAGAAGTAAAGATTTAAACTCTTTAATCGACATTTTAGTTTTTTTCACTGAGAAAACTCACTTTCGAACATTGAAAAATTTCCTTCCATATACCCTGTGACCTCTCAAATACATAAGACTGTTGGGATAAAATTCCATTCGCTAATTGTACAACTTCGTGACCGTTAAATATTCTCCTATTTTCATCATATTTGACTTTGTTACACAACCATTCATTTTCTGATTCTACTTTACAATCTTTAAATATGGACTTTTCCGTATTACCTTTCTTAGTTTTACTAATTTTTAACTCGCCACGCTCAATAGAATAGCTGATTTTCCCTAAGGGCTTACACACGTCAGCGCAAATGCTTGCCGAGCTTGAATCTGGACACAATAGCAACGAATGAGAACTGACTGCCAATGTATTTTCATATGTAAGAATGAGGAAGCCAAAAGCAAGTAGTTCAAGAATTTGATTTACCGGCCGACTATTTTGGTTAGCCATATATGAAAATTATAAAATCGACACTTAAACTCATTCTTCTTATAGCAATAAATAGCTCTACCATGGTCGCGATCTCGTCACCCACAAGGGTATCATGTGAAGGAAATATGGAAAAGACCAATGTTTACGAAACAAACATGGCAGACAAAAAAGGAGTAAAAGGTAATTTAACTATACTGTTCACTAATGATAAAGCAATACTCCCAGGAGCTGTGTTGTCATGTCTACGTGACAAACAGCAATCACGGGCACTTTGTGAGTCTCGCACTTTAACCCAACTCAGAATTTTAACACTAGACAATGAATCAGTAATTTACAAGTATATAGACAGCGTAAAACAACATACTGAAATATTTACTGGTTACTGCAAACCTATCACTCACTCTCGTGCACAATAGATGGATACATCATCTTCACCATCCAACATTCGAAATATCTTCTTACTAAAATACAACCCTTTTGCCATATAGTGAGACTGCTCCTGAAATACCTCTATAGTTTCACAAAACCAATTGCTTGCATTTTGAACATCGCAGTTTTGCAAGGTTTCCGGAGCAACCTCATTTTCAGTAAACAAAGTTACGTTAACGTTACCTTCTTTAGGATCTCGTCTAACGTCAAAAGAAATTCCCCCAATTTTTTCGCATTTTCTTGAACATGCTTTCCCCGATTCGATCGAGGGACAAGAATAAAAATCAAACATTTCGCCGGCTGATGACACGCTGGTTAAAAATACGACGAATATCGCTGCGAATTTATATTTTTTTAACATAGTAGAAAAAACCTTACGACCGGAACTCACCTAAATTATTACCCATTTTGCCAACGAAAAACAATAATATTTTTCCGCTTGTAAGCTATACTATTAGTTGATTCATGTTTTGGACAACTGGGGGAGCTTTTGAATTTAATAAGTTGGCTTGTTCTTTTCCTTTTACTTCTTTTGCTTATCCAGATATACAGAATAACCAGGACTGTATTAATGATTTTT
>JAOINQ010000029.1 GCA_028139685.1 Betaproteobacteria bacterium | reverse complement strand
ACTAGAAATAATTGCTTCTGCAACGTTCTTTGGAGCTTCAGAATAATGTTTAAACTCCATCGAGTAAGTCGCCCTTCCTTGTGTTAATGACCTAAGAATGGTGGAATAACCAAACATTTCAGCTAAAGGAACCTCCGCTTTAACTGTTTTACCACCACCTTGAATCTCATCCATACCTTGAACCATACCCCGTCTCGAAGATAAGTCTCCCATCACTGTCCCAGCATGCTCTTCTGGGGTTTCTACTTCAACTAGCATCATGGGCTCTAAAAGTATCGCCCTGCTTTTTCTCATACCGTCCTTAAAAGCTAACGATGCTGCTAACTCAAATGCTACCTGGGAACTATCAACTTCATGAAAAGAACCGTCATATAAGGTAGCTTTTACGTCAACTACCGGAAAGCCAGCGAGAACTCCTGAGTTCATAGTTTCTTTAATGCCTTTATCGACAGAGGGAATATACTCCTTTGGCACTACCCCCCCTTTTATTGAATCTACGAATTCATAACCGGCCCCTTCTTCCTGTGGCTCAAGCTTCAACCAAACATGTCCATACTGACCTTTTCCTCCAGACTGCTTAATATACTTTCCTTCTATCTCTACAGGTTGTTTAATTGTTTCCCTGTAGGCTACCTGCGGTTTGCCCACAGTTGCTTCAACTCCAAACTCTCTGCGCATCCGATCAATGAGAATCTCCAAATGCAACTCTCCCATGCCTGAAATAATTGTCTGACCAGACTCTTCATCGGTTCTAACACGAAAAGACGGGTCCTCCTTTGCCAATCTACCTAACGCAATTCCCATTTTCTCCTGATCAGCTTTAGTATTAGGCTCAACAGCTTGGGCGATAACAGGGTCTGGAAAAATCATTTTTTCAAGAACGATCTCAGCATCAGAATCACAAAGGGTTTCACCAGTAGTAACATCCTTAAGACCAACAGCTGCAGCAATATCTCCTGCCATAAGCTCCGAAATCTCCTCGCGATTGTTGGCGTGCATCTGCAATATACGCCCAACTCTTTCTTTTTTCCCTCTTGTTGGGTTTAACACCGAATCACCCGATTTTAATACTCCTGAATAAACTCGTAGAAAGGTTAATTGGCCCACAAAAGGATCAGTCATTAATTTAAAAGCCAAAGCAGAAAATTTTTCGCCATCCGATGCTTCTCTTTTAGCTGGCGCATCACCTCTTTCTAAACCCTCCACTGCAGGAACATCAATGGGACTTGGAAGAAACTGAATAACAGCGTCTAGCATCCTTTGCACCCCTTTATTCTTAAATGCAGTTCCGCAAAGCATTGGCTGGATTTCACCGTTAATAGTCCTTTTTCGAATGCCTAAAACAACGTCAGCCTCTTCGAGCGAACCAGACTCGAGATATTTATCCATCAAGATATCATCTGCCTCAGCTGCAGCTTCGACCATTTTCTCACGCCACTCGTTTGCGGAGTCAACTAGATTGGCAGGTATTTCATGATAGTCGAACTTGATTCCCATACTTTCTTCGTCCCACAAAATTGCCTTCATTTTGATCAAGTCGACTACACCTTTGAAGTTTTCCTCTGCCCCTATAGGCAAGACGACAGGAACAGGATTTGCCTTTAGCCTAAGTTTAAGTTGGTCGTAGACCCTCTCAAAATTAGCCCCGGTTCGATCCATCTTGTTTACAAACGCAAGTCTGGGAACCTTATATTTGTTAGCTTGCCTCCAGACGGTCTCCGATTGAGGCTGCACACCTCCCACAGCACAGTAGACCATACAAGCTCCATCAAGCACTCTCATTGACCTCTCAACTTCGATTGTAAAATCAACGTGTCCAGGAGTATCAATAATATTAATCCTGTGCTCGGGCAAAGACGTATCCATGCCTTTCCAGAAGCATGTCGTAGCTGCAGAGGTTATAGTTATTCCACGCTCCTGTTCTTGTTCCATCCAATCCATAGTAGCCGCGCCATCATGAACCTCGCCAATCTTGTGATTAATGCCGGTATAAAAAAGAATTCTTTCTGTTGTTGTAGTTTTTCCTGCATCGATGTGCGCGCTAATACCAATGTTTCGGTATCGCTCGATTGGTGTTTTTCTCGCCATGATCCTGATACTTGTAAAAAATTAAAACCTAAAATGTGAAAACGCTTTATTGGCCTCAGCCATTTTGTGTACTTCGTCCTTCTTTTTTATGGCACCACCTTTTCCTTCAGCAGCTTCTAATAGCTCGTTTGCGAGCCTGACCTTGATAGACTTTTCGGATCTCTTCTTAGCAGATTCTCTAATCCAACGCATACCAAGGGCCATTCTTCGGGACGGCCGAACTTCCACAGGCACCTGATAATTCGCACCTCCAACTCTTCTGCTTTTAACCTCAACGACTGGTTTACAGTTAGCTAACGCCTGCTGAAAAACATCCAAAGGACTTTTTTTTGCAGATGATTCTATATATTCAAATGCTCCGTAAACAATGCCCTCTGCAACTGCTTTCTTACCATGCAGCATAACTACGTTGATAAACTTAGAAACATCCGTCTCTCGATATTTAGGATCCGGCAAAACCTCCCTTTTTGGAACTTCTCTGCGTCGCGGCATAAATTAACCCCTTCCCCACAACACAAAACTATTTTGCTTTTTTAGCACCATATTTAGACCTTGCATTTTTTCTATCCTTAACTCCCTGAAGATCAAGAGAACCCCTTACTATATGATATCGAACACCTGGAAGATCCTTTACCCTTCCGCCCCTTATCAGAACAACTGAGTGTTCCTGAAGGTTGTGTCCTTCTCCTCCAATATAACTTATAACTTCAAAGCCATTTGTTAGCCGAACTTTAGCTACTTTTCGCAAAGCAGAGTTCGGCTTTTTGGGTGTTGTTGTATAAACTCTAGTACAGACGCCTCTCTTCTGTGGACACCCTTCTAATGCGGGACTTTTGCTTTTTTCAACGTCTCTTGTCCGAGGTTTCCTAACCAGCTGGTTTATCGTAGGCACAACATTCCTTTATATTTACAAAGCCTTTAATTGTGTAACGCCATGGATAATCTGTCAAGCATAATTTATCATTCATCTGAAACGGACTCACTCGGAGCAGAATCGTCTGAAATTTCCCCTTGATTGGGTGCTTCAAATAAAGCCTCAGCATCGATAGCCGCTTGCTCAGAAACTGATTTAGCTTCTGCGGCCTCCACCGCTTCCCGATCCTTTCTTGCCTGATGATAGGTTAAACCAGTACCTGCTGGAATTAACCTACCAACGATGACGTTTTCCTTTAAACCTCTCAAGTCGTCGCGCTTACCCATGATCGCAGCCTCAGTCAGCACCCTCGTTGTCTCCTGGAAACTAGCAGCAGAGATAAAGGAGTCTGTCGAAAGAGAAGCTTTCGTTATACCTAACAGCATATTATCGTAAGTTGCCCCAATCTTTCCCTCTTTTGCTAAAAGCTCATTCTCTGCATAAACGTCCGATCTCTCAGTTTGTTCGCCGGGTATAAATCTAGAATCACCTGGATTTCTGATCTGAACTCTACGAAGCATTTGTCTAACTATTACCTCAATGTGTTTATCATTTATTTTTACCCCTTGGAGACGGTAGACGTCTTGCACTTCATCAACAATATATCTTGCAAGTTCTTCAATGCCCAAAAGACGTAAAATATCATGAGGGTCTTCAGGGCCGTCTACAATCAACTCGCCTTGATTAACGACCTGCCCCTCGTGCACTAAAACATTTTTTTCTTTTGATATCAGCGTCTCATTTGAGACCCCATCGAAGTTAGTAATTACCAACCTTTGTTTTCCCTTTGTATCTTTTCCAAAAGAAACAGTACCCGTTACTTCTGCTAATACGCCTGCATCCTTAGGAGACCGGGCCTCAAATAATTCTGCCACACGAGGCAAACCTCCGGTGATATCTCTGGTTTTCTGCGATTCATTAGGTACGCGAGCCAAGACCTCTCCACCATCGATTTGCTGACCATCCTTTACAAGTAGTATTGATCCAACCGGGAATGAAATTATAACTGAATGCTCTGTACCTGGAATCTTAATATCCTTTCCAGAGGGGTCTTTTAACCTAGCTACTGGACGGACTCCCTTAGCAGCGGCACTTGTTCTCTGTTGGGCATCAATAACTACCTGGGTTGAAACTCCTGTTATTTCATCAATTTGATTCGCAACAGTTACGCCTTCCTCTATGTTTTCAAGGCTAACTGAGCCGGAATGCTCAGCAATGATTGGGCGAAAAAGAGGATCCCAACTGGCTAGCGACTGCCCAGCATTGACTTTGTCACCGTCAACTACTGATAACGTAGCTCCATATGGAACCTTATGACGTTCCTTTTCTCTTCCAGAGCTATCTACTATTAAAACTTCTCCGGATCTTGATATTACTACGGGTTCTTTTTTGGAGTTTGTTACATAACGCATCGTACTAGAAAATCTAACGGTTCCGCTGGACTTTGAACCTACGCCAGACTCAACTGCCGTTCTAGATGCCGCTCCTCCGATATGGAAAGTTCTCATGGTTAACTGAGTACCTGGCTCTCCAATTGATTGAGCCGCGATAACACCCACAGATTCCCCGACATTAACCAAAGACCCCCGACCCAGGTCCCGGCCATAACATTTTGCACAAAGTCCATATCTAGTTTCACAAGAAAGAGGGCTCCTGACTTTGACTTCATCAACACCGAACTTTTCAATCAGGCTAACCAGTTTTTCGTCCAACAGATTTCCTGCTTCTACTAACACCTCTTTGGTTTCCGGGTTTATAATATCGTTTACGGTCACTCTTCCCAAAACTCTGTCTCTAAGAGCCTCAATAATTTCTCCTCCGACGACAATCGATTTCATTGTGAGCCCCTCTTTGGTTCCGCAATCATCAATGATAACCACTAAATCTTGAGTAACATCGACCAATCGTCTGGTTAAATAGCCGGAATTAGCAGTCTTAAGGGCCGTGTCTGCCAAACCTTTTCTGGCACCATGGGTGGAAATAAAATATTGTAAAACGTTAAGACCTTCCCTAAAATTTGCGGTTATTGGAGTTTCAATAATAGAACCATCTGGCTTTGCCATAAGACCACGCATTCCTGCAAGCTGCCTTATTTGAGCCGCTGAACCCCTTGCCCCTGAATCTGCCATCATGTAGATTGAGTTAAAGGACTCCTGTTTGACTTTATTACCCTTGCTATCCTGAATAAGATCGCCTCCAAGTTGGTCCATCATTGCCTTTCCAACCTGGTCGCCAGCGCGACCCCAAATATCAACCACTTTGTTGTATCTTTCACCGTGAGTAACGAGACCCGAGGCAAATTGTTGTTCAATCTCTTTAACCTCCTCTTCAGCATGCTCCAAAATCGAGGGCTTTTGACCGGGTATTAACATATCGTCAACAGCAATTGAAAGGCCCGCCTTAGTAGCTAACGAAAACCCAGACTGTAGAAGTTTGTCTGCGAAAATCACAGTGGAACGCAACCCACACTTCCTGTAGGAAGAATTTATTAACTTTGAAATTTCCTTTTTTTTCAATACTTTATTCAGCTCTTCGAAAGATAAACCGGGAGGTAGGATTTTTGAAAGCATAGCCCTTCCAGCAGTGGTTTCATATCTTCGTAAACGTTCAACATTGTCATCCTCCCCTCCGCTGAGATGCGTTTCTTTAATTCTCACTACAATTTTTGTTCCTAACTCCAATTTGTTATTTAGATAAGCCCGTTCAACTTCATCAACGTTTGAGAAAATCATCCCCTCTCCGAGCGCATTAATCTTCTCTCTGGTTGTGTAATACAGACCTAATACTATATCCTGCGAAGGAACGATAGATGGTTCTCCGTTGGATGGGAATAATACATTGTTTGAAGCAAGCATCAATGTCCTTGCCTCCATTTGTGCTTCTAAAGAAAGAGGTACATGGACTGCCATTTGGTCCCCATCAAAATCAGCATTGAAAGCGGCGCAAACAAGTGGATGTAATTGTATTGCCTTACCTTCGATTAACACGGGCTCAAAAGCCTGAATGCCCAGCCTGTGCAAGGTCGGAGCCCTGTTTAGAAGTATCGGATGCTCTCTAATTACTTCTTCCAATATATCCCACACCTCAGCTACCTGCTGCTCCACAAGTTTTTTAGCAGCCTTAATTGTGGTAGCCATCCCTCGTAATTCGAGCTTATTAAAGATGAATGGTTTGAACAATTCCAAAGCCATAAGTTTTGGCAAGCCACATTGGTGTAGTTTCAGAGTGGGGCCAACTACGATTACTGATCTACCTGAGTAATCAACCCTCTTTCCGAGCAAATTTTGTCGAAATCGTCCCGCCTTTCCTTTAATCATATCTGCCAACGACTTTAGCGGCCGCTTATTAGCCCCTGTCATTGCTTTCCCACGTCGACCGTTATCCAAAAGGGAATCAACAGACTCTTGTAACATGCGCTTTTCATTTCTCACGATAATATCTGGTGCTTTTAATTCCAGAAGGCGTTTCAGTCTATTATTTCTATTAATTACCCTCCTATATAAGTCATTCAAATCAGACGTAGCGAACCTCCCACCATCCAGAGGAACTAACGGACGAAGATCTGGCGGTAAAACGGGCAAAGCGTCCAGTATCATCCACTCAGGCTTTACTCCCGATTTTGAAAAACCTTCTAAAACTTTTAATCTTTTCGCTATCTTTTTAATTTTCAAATCAGAGGACGTGTTACCCAATTCTTCTCTTAACTCTGAAATTTCTTTTTCAAGGTCAATTGACCCTAACAATTCTTTAACACCTTCAGCGCCCATCTTGGCTACAAATTCGCCTTCTCCAAATTGATCCAACTTTGAGTTGTAATCATCCTCTGACATTATTTGACCTTTTTTTAGCGTAGTCATCATTGGATCTACGACGACAAAAGCCTCAAAATACAAAACTCTTTCTATGTCTCTAAGCGTCATATCCAAAACCATACCCATCCTTGAGGGAAGGGATTTTAAAAACCATATGTGTGCCACTGGTGTGGCCAGCTCGATGTGACCCATCCGCTCTCTTCTAACTCTTGAGAGAGTTACTTCTACCCCACATTTTTCGCAAACAACTCCCCTGTGCTTTAATCTCTTGTACTTACCACAAAGACATTCATAATCCTTGACCGGGCCAAATATTTTTGCACAAAACAAGCCTTCTCTTTCTGGCTTAAATGTTCTGTAGTTGATTGTTTCAGGCTTTCTTACCTCGCCAAAAGACCATGATCTTATTTTCTCCGAGGAAGCCAGGCCAATTTTAATGGCATCAAACTGCTGGTCTTGCTGCACCTGCTTGAACAAATCTAAAAGAGCTTTCATATTATTCCTCTATGTTAGTTGCGGTCTAGATCTATATCTATCCCGAGAGACCGGATTTCTTTTACTAGAACATTAAAAGACTCTGGCATACCAGCGTCTATAACATGATCTCCTTTTACGATATTTTCATAAACTTTCGTTCTCCCGTTTACATCATCTGATTTTACGGTAAGCATTTCTTGCAAAGTGTACGATGCCCCATACGCCTCAAGTGCCCAAACCTCCATCTCACCAAACCTTTGCCCTCCAAACTGAGCCTTTCCTCCCAGTGGTTGTTGAGTGACCAAGGAATATGGGCCAGTCGAACGCGCATGCATTTTGTCATCTACTAGATGGTGTAGCTTCAACATATGCATATATCCGATGGTAACTGGTCTATCAAAAGCCTCGCCGGTTCTGCCGTCAAACAGCTTTACTTGCGTCCTTGAATCACTGAGAGAGATCTTTTTTACCAACTTTTCTGGATAAGCAAGCTTTAGCATACCCATAATCTCGTCCTCTGAAGCACCATCAAATACGGGGGTAGCAAAAGGAACCCCAGCGGAAAGGTTGCCAGCTAACTCTTTTATCTCGTTATCTGTTAACTCCTCTAGGTTCTCACTTTTCCCGCTAGCGTTATACATTGTTGCAAGGAAATCTCTTAGCTCTGAATTTGCCTTTTCCTTCTCCATTATCGAGGCAATCCTCTCGCCTAAGCCTTTAGCAGCCCAACCGAGATGAGTTTCAAGGATTTGCCCTACGTTCATCCTTGAAGGAACACCCAAAGGGTTGAGAACAACATCGACTGGTCGACCATCAGCCATATAAGGCATATCCTCCACTGGAACTATTCTGGATACAACACCTTTGTTTCCATGTCTTCCTGCCATCTTGTCTCCAGGTTGCAGCCTTCTCTTTACAGCGATATTAACCTTTACCATTTTCAAAACCCCTGGAGGAAGCTCGTCCCCTTGTAATAGTTTCTTCTTTTTGGCTTTAAAAGCTAAATCAAATTGTTTTCTTTTTTGCTCTAAAGACTCGTTTAACCGTTCTAGAGATAGAGCTGCGCTCTCATCCGCAAGACGAAACTCAAACCATTGGTGCTTTCCTAGAGATGAAAGATGTGCTTGGTCAAGCGTGCTTTCTCCAGTGAGCCCAGGGCCACCAGTTGCTATTGAATTAACTAAAAGTTTATTTACTCTGTCAAAAATATTTTGCTCAACAATTCGCAACTGGTCATCTAAATCTTTTCTGTATCGACTCAGCTCACTGTCAATTATTTCCTGCGCCCTTTTGTCTCTGACAACACCTTCTCGGGTAAAAACCTGAACATCAATTACAGTACCACTCATACCGGAAGGAACCTTTAAAGAAGTATCCTTCACGTCCGATGCTTTTTCTCCAAAAATCGCGCGAAGAAGCTTTTCCTCGGGCGTAAGCTGGGTTTCGCCTTTTGGAGTCACCTTTCCTACTAAAACATCCCCCGCCTCAACCTCAGCACCAATGTAGACAACTCCCGATTCATCTAAGCGGCCCAGTTGCGCCTCAGACAGGTTGGATATGTCACGAGTGATTTCCTCAGAGCCTAACTTAGTATCCCGAGCTAAAACAGACAGCTCCTCAATGTGTATGGATGTAAATCTATCCTCTGAAACTACCTTCTCCGAAATCAAAATGGAGTCCTCAAAGTTGTAACCATTCCATGGCATAAAGGCAACTAGCATATTTTGTCCGAGAGCAAGCTCGCCCATATCAGTAGAAGCTCCATCAGCTATAACATCTCCTTGACAAACCACA
>JAOINQ010000028.1 GCA_028139685.1 Betaproteobacteria bacterium | reverse complement strand
TCCTACGTAGTAGGAGCTGACGGGGCAAATTCGGAAGTCGCTAAGCAGGAAATTAAGAATTCTTCATTAAAAAAACTTGTATTTGCGTACCACGAAATTATTCAGCGGCCGAAAAAGGCTTCAGAGAATTATGAGCCCAACCGATGCGACGTTATCTATTCATCTAAATATTCTCCTGATTTTTATAGTTGGGTGTTTCCTCATGGTGATACATTTAGTATCGGTACAGGGAGTGCCCAGAAGGAATTTTCTTTTAAAGGAGCAATCTCTAACCTAAAAGCAAAACATGATTTAAATGGTTGCCGAGTTATACGAAGAGAGGGCGCCCCAATACCTCTAAAGCCACTAGGAAGATGGGATAATGGGACAGATACTTTGCTGGTGGGGGACGCAGCTGGAGTCGTAGCTCCATCATCAGGCGAGGGAATTTATTACGCTATGCTCAGCGGCAAACTCGCTGCTAGAGCATTAACAAAATGCGTACATGAAAAAAACTCTGAATACCTTAAAGAGCCAAGAAAAGAGTTCTTAAGACTACATGGAAAAGTTTTTTTCATTCTCGGACTGTTACAAGGTTTTTGGTACCGAAATGATTCACTAAGGGAAAGATTTGTGAAGATATGCGAAGACAAGGATGTACAATATTTAACCTTTGAGTCTTACATGAGAAAAGAAATAGTTAAACGAAAAAGAAAAGAAAAATTAAAAATTTTCTTTAAAGACTTAGCTCATTTATTTGGATTTGCAAAAGTTTGAGGGTTAAATTTTACTTAATAACATTCTCGGTAAGTTTTTTAACGGCCTCGGTTGGGGGAAACTTTACGGTTTTAGATGAATGGTATTACTCATTGGTACAGCCATCATGGAAGCCAGACGATTTAGTTTTCCCAATTGCATGGACCATTATTTTTACTCTTTGTGCCATATCAGGCGGGATGTTATTAAGCAGAGTATCAACCCAATCACTCAAATTGAGGATGAGCGCCTGTTTTCTATTAAATGCTTTCCTTAATGTGTTGTGGAGTTATTTATATTTTTTCATCAAAAGGCCTGATTTGGCACTTTTAGAAGTTGTTTTTCTTTGGGGATCAATTATTGTGTTGATATCATTGTCGAAAACTATCAACAAAGTAGCGTCCTTTATTCTGATACCATATCTTGCATGGGTAACGCTTGCTTCACTGTTGAATTATGAAACGGCGAAACTAAATGGCTTTTTGTAAACAAACACGCTGAGAGTTCCCAGGCACCAGTCATCGATATGCGACATCTGCATTAACGTTACGGTTCATTGAATTGAAAAGCAAAAGGAAAAAACGCGTGATTATTTAAAAATTAATCCAACGTTGATCCCTTACTTCTCTTATCCCCCCTCCTCTTAAGAAACCTCCAGGGTACCCCTCATTACCGCGTAATGCCCCGGAAAGGAGCAGATAAATTGATAGCTACCGCCCTTTTCAAGCTTACTCGCATCTATACTTAACGAAGTCTTACTCCCACCTCCGATTATCGGGGTTTTTGCTAAAACCTCAGGTGTTTCGGGCAGAAAGCCTGTTTCAGCACCCAACTTCATGTCAATTTTCTTAACAACTGCATTAAAATCTTTGGCCTTGATTATTACAACGTTATGGCCCCCGGCTGCTATGGGCATCTTTCCTTTATGCTCAAAATTGATAACAAATTTTTCACAGGTAGAATTTACCGAAATTTTTCGCTTATCAAACATCATGTTGTCTGCTGCTGATAAGTTTGTCTCGCAAGCTGCAAAACAAATCGATGAAAATACATATAAAACAGGTAGTAATAAGGTTCTTACCATTTTAAGTTTCCTTTCAAAAAAAATAGTTAAACCCTCACACTCCCCGAAAAATATTTTTCTTTATTACCCCCTACTAAAAATTTTAGTAATATTCACTTGCCGACGGGATTAATGTTAATCCCGTCGATATAGAGTTAAGCTTTTTATTACAATAATTAAACTTATCACTGAGCATAATACGGCGTCACAGGCCAGACAGAGGGGTCTGATGGAATAACGCTATGTTTTACTGCCCAGACGTACCAACTATCAACAACAGTTCCAGTTAATAGGATCCCTATTCCTCCAGTGATGCAAACCAAAGATGCAAACCACCATAACCACCTGTGAACAGATTCCATTGTTGCGTTAAAGCCCATAGTCCATCTCCAGAATAACGCTGCGCGCTCAGATGCAGTTCCTCTATCAACTATTTGCTCAATCTCTCTATCTCCTCCAAACCTACTAACTGCGAGGATTGTTGCACCATGCATTGCAGCGAGTAATGCTGCCCCGTAGAGAAATGCTATCGAAAGCATATGGAACGGATTCCAAAAAAGGTTACCGTATCTTATCGAAAATGTTTGTGTCCATTCTAAGTGAGAAAAGATGCCGTATGGAACTGCTTCGCTCCAGTTTCCCATTAATATAGGGCGCAAAAGCCCCAAAACCAGAAAAAGCCAAATTGCCGCGGCGAAGCCCCATGCAACATGTGTTCCCATTCCCATCGCTAGCGCCCTTCTGTACATTCTAAACCACCACAAAAGAACTGAAGCCGTAAGGAAGAATCCAGTCATTAAGAACCAACCCCCTTCTGCAAGAGGTGGGAAACCTAATCCATATTTAGCGTCTGGTGGATTTAATGAAAGCCAAAACATTTGTCGCACAAATTCGATAACATTGTAATCGACCTGAGCTAAGTAGTTCATACCAATAATCGAAAACGCTATTGCAAAACAGATTGCCGATCCTACACCCAAAAAACCCAAATATATTGGTCCGATTTGGGCGTTGCCTATCCAACCCATCAACGATGAGTGCCATGGGGAAGTAACTCTCTCTCTAGTATCCCTGTCCCTGTCTAGCGGCACCCCTGGATATGCAGGAGCCTGAACTTGGACTTGTGTAAATAAATTTTGATATTCTGCCATTTTGATCTCCGTTTGTGCCCGTTCAAGAACTCTCGTATGGTTTCATTGTTGGATAAAGACTTCCATCGATTGGATAATTCCAAATTGGTAATTCTAACCACCAACCCCACCAATCTTGCCAATTACCAACCCAGAAAGGACCGCTTATCACTATACAAATTGCACTAAAAAAGCCGGACGCAAGTGCGAGATAAAGCAGTAATCTGTGTATACCTAGTGTACCGATCGAATAACCAATCGAATCTCTAAAAAAAGTATCCTCATGCTCTGGGGTTTTTACCGGTTCTCCTTTCTGGGGATTAGTTGCGGATAAAATCAAACCTCCATGCAATGCCGCAGCCAATGAGGTTGCAAAAAAGAATGTTATCGCCAACATATGGGCTGGATTCCAATGAAACCAAACAAATTGATAACCAACGTTAGATACCCATTGAAGATGACTCATTATCCCGTAAGGAAAGCCATGGCCCCATGCACCCAACAACAGTGGTCTAAAAACTACTAGTGTTACATAGGCAAATATAGCGAAACCGAACGCCACTGGAACATGGTATCCAATTCCTAATTTTCGACATATCTCAACTTCTCTCAATGCCCATGAACCAAAGGCACCTATAGCACATACAGTTATTACCTGCCAAAGGCCCCCCTCTGCCATTGGAGCAAGACCAAGACCATATTTGACATCAGGTGGATTAATACTTATCTGCCAAAGATTCCATGTCGGGCCCATAGCCGCACCCCACAAGATTAACGCAGTACCGAGGAACGCGAAAAATATAGTTGTCACTCCAAAAAAACCAACGTAAAACGGGCCTACCCAAAAATCAAATAGATCTCCACCTACGAGGGTTCCACCCCGAATCCTATATTTTTTTTCAAAACTTAACATTGCCATGGTTTTTCCCCCAGTCTCAAAAATCTGTAACCGGGCAGGGGCTTAAAGCCCCTGCACAGCCCTTTCTACAATAATTATCGTTTTTCAGAAGCTTGAGCAACAATTGCTGGCTGATTTAGCCCAGCTTCGCCCATCATAATTTCTGACTGGCTTTTTCCGTCTAACCAGTTAAAACGAACTGTACTTAACAAAATAAAGTGAATCATTGCCGCCAAAGCGAACAAGAAAACACCCTGGATCACCATTGCCCTCAACGGGTCAAATAATTTCCATACTCTCCACATATTTAAACTCCTTCTATGTTAAATGAGACATTAGCGTGTAAACTGCCGATCTAACGTCGCTCAATAACGATGAACTTCCTTCTGCGCCAGGCAACCAGGAACGCCACGGAAGCCGTAAACAAGTCGACAGAACTGCTATTAACAGAAATACCAAAAATGTTATCCAGAAAATAATGGAAAACCTAAATGCATCTCCACTCGGCTGTTTATCGGAAACCGAGGCAATTGAGCTTTGACTAGATAATGCTTCCATTTCATTCCTCCTTTTGCAAAATTAATTAAAGTTCTCCACTATTGTTAATAGAACCATGGACGCCAAGCCCATACGAGTATGTGGGCAACAACGGCAATAGCCGTAAAGCCAACTAAGCCCTGCATGTAAAACGTATGGAATTCCTGGGCTTCTTCATCGGTAAGTCCTGAGATAGAACCTGAAGTCTCACTCATGATTTACACCTCCTTGAAATGGCCAATAGGCCGTCACCGCACTGGAGCCCGCGGCATGGGCAGTCGCGACCCCACGTCGCGGCATTCTTTTTACATAGTGAAAGAAGATCTTGAGGTCTTGCAAAATCCTTAAGATAGTTGGTCTTCATACTTTTTCCTCTGCATTTTGGATCTCAGATCTTTCGCTATTTAAATTCAAATATTCGATTACCATAAACTCTGTAATTTCTGACAAGCCTTGTGCTTTACAGTCCATCTCTAACTGTTCTCTCAATTTTTTGGCTCTGGAAATCTGAACCAATATTGGTTCTTTTTCAAGGTATTTGTTCAAAACACTTTCCGCGTCTCTTTCCCAGCGCACATTTGAATGGGCTTTACTCGGTTCTAAATTTTTTGTTTTTGTAATTGGCGCTGCCAAATCAAGCTCAGTTCCCAAAGGTAAAACATTAAACAAAGCATCGAAAAGCGAGTTACAAAACTCCTGAAGGATATATGTTGCACCAGCATATCCTACGAATGGAGTTCCTGTATGTCTCCGTACGATTGACCCAGGAAAAGATGAAGGGATGAAGGCATTTTTAGAATTAATTTCTGCTAGGTACATTCTTTCGTTTATACTACCGAACGTTACTAACGGCGTACCATTATGTATTAAACCCCTTATCTCCTCATTATTAGTTTTTCCTCCCGCTTTTCGTGACCGGGCAAATTTGCACTGGAAACCAAGTTCATTTTGTAAATAATTTTTAATCCCTCTGGTATATGTTTCATTAGCAACAACTGCAAATGTAGCAGTTCCAAAAAAATCTTGAGTTACTGATCTCCAAAGATCCCAAATCGGTTTCAATGTTGTGTGTTTCTCGGCTTCGATGAACTCATCCGCATCTAACTTTAAAATTGATGCTAATTTCTTTAAAAACAACGTTGTGCTCTCCATTCCAATAGGAGCTTGTAAGTAAGGTTTCCCTAGAAGTTCGCAAAGGCCTCGGCCATATTCACGATAAAGGCAAATATTTATATCTGCTTCTGATAATTTATAAATCTCCTTTAAATCTGTTCCTAATGGAAACACTAAATTGGTTTTCACTCCTAACCCATCTAACAACCTTTTAATCTCTGCTAAATCGCTATTTTGATTAAACATCCCATACGCAGGACCAATTATATTCGCAGTAGGCGCATCTTCCGGTCTCTTTTTAACTACCTTCTTAATATTTCGCGAACCAAACTCTCGCCACAACCACACCAGAGCTCTATCGGCTGCCTGCCACTGATCTTCGTCTATTGTCCGTGGTAAAAATCTTTTTAAATTGGTTCCCTCAGGAGTCACACCACCACCTATCATTTCAGCAATGGAACCTGTAACAACCACTGATGGTTGTTTTGGATCAAGTACTTTATGCGCCCTCTTCATGGCACCTTCAGTTCCATTTTTATTTAATTCATCTTCAGATAATCCCGTAACTACGATAGGTAGTTCATGGGGTGGCAAACCATCCGTATAGTGCAAGACAGACGTTACAGGTAAATTCTCACATCCGACTGGCCCATCAATTACAACTTGTAGGCCTTTTACCGCAGTGAAAACATATACAGCACCCCAGTATCCGCCTGCTCTATCATGATCGATAATCAACACTTCACTCGCTCCTTGTTTTTACTACTTCCCTGTAGTTTTTTTTCCGAAATCATATCTTTAAATTTCCCGCTCTTCTCTCCGTAAGGATGCCAAACACCAGAGGATTGACCTTCTCCAACTCCAGAAAAAAATTTCTTCATTTTTTTGAAACGCTCTCCATTATTCATGGCACCTCTAACAACTTCCGTAACAGACCCTATCCCTAAATTTCCCATAAGAGGGCGAGCTGAGATTAAGTTCGTAAAATATAGCGAGGGAATTGCTTTTTCCTTAGCATGCTGAACTACCGGTGTAGTGCCTATCGCAAGGTCTGGTTCATATTCGTCTATTGCCTGAAGATCACTTTCAAGTGATGCTCTAAATTTTACGGAAACACCATTTTGTTTGAGCCATTCTTCATCCACCCCGGATTGTTTCGTTCGGGGGCAAGCGGTGCCCACATACTTCACTGTCAAGCCGCTTTCAATGAGTAGTCTGGCAACTAGCAATTCGGAACCCTCATAACCACTTAAAGTTATACTTCCGTTTAATTTTTGTTCTTTCAAAGACTCCTTGATTAATGGAAGAACCAGCTCTTTTGACTTGCCAACCTTTTGTTCAGACAAGTTCAAGGAATTACCCAGCCTTTCCAACCACGATGCGGTCCCTTCATATCCAACTGGAGCAGAACTCAAAATTGGTTTTCCTACAGACTCAAATTCTCTAAATGTTGAAGTATAAAAAGGATGCAACCCAGCCACCAGAGAGCCTTCAAAAGCAGTGTATAGCTCTCTCCATTGACGGGTCGGGACGATAGCGCCTACCTCTAAATCCAGTGGCTCCAACATAGATGATATCGACATAGGATCTAAGGGAAATACTTCACCTACTAGCGTAACCAAAGGTAAGCCCTTTCGTTGTTGCAAAGATTTTTTTACCGGACCACTTGTAATCTCAGTTTTAGAAAACTTCAGCATTGCAGAGGCTAAGATATCCTTTGCTTCCGCATGGGTAGGAACACCAAACCCAGGCACATCTATTCCAATGATTCTTACTCCATTTATTACCTTTGGTAGTAGTTGCAGAGGTACGCCGCTAGCAGTAGGCACGCACAAGTTTATGACTACTATTGCATCTAACTTGGCCGGGTCCGCTGTTTTCTCAACAGACTCTTTGATATCTTCAAAAAGTTTACCAGTAACCAATGTTTCAGAATTAAAGGGAACATAACCAACACTTCTTCGCGCACCATAAAAGTGCGAGGTGAATGTTAATCCATATACACAACATGCAGAACCCGATAAAATCGTGGCAACTCTATTCATTCTCAATCCAACCCTGAGTGAACCAAAAGCGGGACACATACTTTGTGGCTGGTCATGGGGACCAATAGGGTAATCTTTTTTGTACTGATCGATAATTTCAGATTTATTTTGAGCCCGCGCCCGTTCAATCAAGTCCTTACTACCGCATGGAACCTTTTCCTTACCAGAGGTTGAAAGATTTTTAATATTTATAATTTGTTCACTAGGCTGCGTCATAAATAACTTCCAGTGATTTCTTGTCCTCAAAATTAACACCTGTCAAATCAGATAACTCTGCAGGTTCAAGCTTATAATCTCGACCCACTACATCCGAAGAAAACAGGTTAAGAAGATCATCTTGGATTAAAGGGTTAGGTAAAACTGGGGGCGCTGTTGCAACATTGGAAGCCAACTCGGAAAACAAGGAAGCCCATTCACTACCGGGCTTTCCAATGATTTCATAGCTTGCACTTTTTCTTCTTATATCCTCATGAGCAGGAATCGATGTAAGAACAGGTATACCAACTTTTTCTGCAAAATTTTTAGCCTCCCCGGTTCCGTCATCTTTATTAATAATAATTCCAGCTACTCCGACATTTCCTCCTAACTTTCTAAAGTACTGCACAGCGGAACAAACATTGTTGGCAACATATAACGATTGAAGATCATTGCTCGCAACCACCATCACTTTTTGACACATATCTCTCGCAATTGGTAATCCGAAACCCCCACAAACCACATCTCCTAAAAAGTCAAGCAACACATAATCAAAATCCCAGTCATGGAATCCTAATTTCTCCAAAGTTTCAAACCCATGAATTATTCCTCTTCCACCACAGCCTCTTCCAACTTCGGGTCCGCCTAATTCCATTGCAAATACGCCATCTCTCTTGAAACAAACATCACCGATCTTAACTTCCTCTCCTGCCAACTTCTTTTTTGATGAAGTCTCAATAATGGTTGGGCATGCTTTTCCTCCAAAAAGTAATGAAGTTGTATCACTTTTCGGATCACAACCAATTAATAAAATTTTCTTACCTTGCTGCGCCATCATGTATGAAAGATTGGCTAACGTGAAACTCTTACCAATACCTCCCTTGCCATAAATTGCAATTATTTGTGTTTCTTTTTTCTTTACTTTGTTTGCGGGGTTAGGAACTGAAGAGTTAAGAGCCTCACCAGAATCATTTCTTTCAGTCGGTTCAAACTGTTGACCTCTGACTATTTGTTTATTCTTCATGGTTAGTGATACCCTTTCCAGTCAATTATCATCTTTAAGCAACTCGTGTCATTAAAAGCAGTTTCGTAAGCATAAGGGGCGTTTTCAGCTGAAACCTCATGACTAATAATTCCTTCAAGATCAAGCTGCCCGGAAACAACCAAATCTGCAACAGCCTGCAAATCACTCTGTTGCCACTGTGCAGAAACCCTTATTCTGGCCTCTTTCAAGAAGGTTGGAACGAAGTCAAAAGAAATTGAGGTTTGATAAAATCCTGCCAAAACCACTTCCCCTCCTGGATGCAGAAGACTTATCAGAAAATCAAGTTGACTAAGGTCTCCGCTAACGTCAACAATGCAACCGAATTGTTTTCCAACCACTTCCCCTGGAGTACAAACTTCGTATCCTACAGCACCACTTATTCGGTTAGCT
>JAOINQ010000027.1 GCA_028139685.1 Betaproteobacteria bacterium | reverse complement strand
ACATAAATCGTGGTATAAAAAGTTCTAATTAGTTTTAAAAAAGTTATTCATTTGCATTCTGGTTTTCTTCGTCTGTTTCAGCGCTTGACTGCGACTTATTGTCAGTATTAATTTCTGTTCTATCTTTCAGCAAATCTAAAATTTCTGGTCCGCCAGCTGACTGAACGACAGGATTAACAAACACATCCCCATCTATCCGCTTCACCTGACTTAAATTAATTGTTGCTCCATTTGCAACTTCTAAAATCAGATCATCGAATTCGGGACTGTAAGTAACTGATGTAATTCTGGAAGGCGTACTTATTGGTAATTGAGTATTTGAGCCGTCATACCCCTTAACCGCAGCGACTAGCCCGTAGTTTCCATCTGGCATGAGGACACCTTCATTGTTTTTGCCATCCCAGCTAACAGTAAAATCACCAGGTGGTCTTCGACCATAATCTATGTGCCTTATTAATTTTCCAGTCTCATCATATACACTCAACGCCACGCTTTCTGCGCCTGCATTCTTATCAAGCTCAAGTACCCCACTTATCGGACGGCCACCTTCTAAAAGAGCTGGTCCGCCAGGAGCTTGAACTTTCTTCCCAATCAATGAAGCCCCTGTCAACATCCGTTCTTTCTGAAGTGAACTTACCAATCCATTCAATGACTCAGACATGGATGTTGTAGCCTCTAACTGACTAAATTGAGCGAGTTGTGCTACAAACTCTTCATTCTTCATAGGATCTAAAGGGTTTTGATTTTGCAACTGGGTTGTGAACAGGAGGAGAAACTCTTTCTGACCCATTTCATCATTAACATCCCTTTCCTTGATAAATTTTGGTGCTTTTTGAGTTTTTTTAAAATTCTCATACGATTCGATTCCTCCAGGTAACTCAAAATCTGCTGCTGTTATTGCCATGTATTATCCTTTAAGCTTTTGTTATTTCAAGAGTTCTCATTATTAAACGACGCGCTGTATTAACAACTTCAACATTATTTTGATAAGCCCTCGCCGATGCCATCATCTCCACCATCTCAGTCACTTCATTAACATTTGACATGTATACATATCCCTTTTCGTCTGCTAGGGGACTGCTCGGGTCATATTTTTTTGGTGGTGGATTGATTGTGTCTACAATCCTATCAACTTTAACTCCGCCGACATAAGGGGCGCCTGGTGTTGCCATTTCATGTGACAGAATGGCTTTGAAAACTGGCCTTTTGGCCCTGAAAGCCTCTGACTCTGTTGTATTAACAGTACCCTGGTTAGCCAGGTTAGAAGCTGTTAGGTTCATCCTTGTAAGCTGTGCATTTAATGCAGTTCCTGCAATTCCGTATATTTTATCTAGAGACATTTTTTAATCCCCCTTTATTCAGCGCGAAAAGCTTTTTTAATTGAACTTATCCGCCCCTCAAGAAACTGTAAGGTTGCTTGATAATCAGTTGAAGCTTTACCAAACTGTGCTTGCTCGACACTTAGTTCTACCGTATTCATGTCAGGTGAGGCATTAAATGGTGTTCGATAGAGCAGACCCGTATTTCGGTACTCAACCGAAGTTGGATAATGCTTTGGGTTGGTAGCTTTCATTTCACTCCCCTTAACACCTCCTAAAATTTCCTTGAAATCGATATCCCGCGCCTTGAATCGTGGAGTATCTGCATTAGCTATATTTCTAGAAAGAATTTCGAGACGTTTATTCCTAACTTTAAGAGCAGGCTCATGAATACCCATAACTCGATCAAGAAATTCCATTGTGTTCCTTTATAAAATTTAATTTTTCTACATAGAAATTTAGCAATGACTATGCCAAACTAGAAAAAGCTTGATTTAAAACAACAACAACAAAAACTGCAGGAGTAGGGCGGAATTTTCTAGCCTAATTTGGGCAAAATTTAACCGGATTTAATATCTATTTTTCAGCAAGTAATCCGAAGAATAAGCAACGGACCTCTTTTCCGAGGAGCTGCTAAGATTTAAGGCTTCTGAAAAGAAACTTTTTAACTTTTCAGAGGCATGTTGAACAAGGCCCCTTTTTATTGATGCTCTAGTTATGGGCCCCTCCGCAATTCCTCCAACATGGAGTACCCTTGCTTGCCTACCTGCAATTGGCAAGGGGTCATTTAAGTTAGTGACAAGACGAGCGGCAGGTGAGAGTATTGTTAGATAAAGGTCATCAATTGAAGCAGGACCAAAAGATTTAAGCTCGGTATCCTCGAAATACTGAGCAACAAGATCTAATTGATCAAACACACCTAACTCGAGAATCTTTTCTGGTTGATGTGATAGACCGATAGACGCTGCACCTCTATCATCCCCGTCACAAAACTGAATTATCCCGTGACACCTTCCGTTTGAAGCTTTTGGGTTGAATCCATCACTTTCCATTAAAACAACCTTGGCAAAATCATCAGGACTAAACTTAAAACTGTCAGCCATCAGCTGAATTTTTTCCTTGACAGCTGCTAATTCCTCAGTCGGTATATATCCTTTGACGGCTGCACGCTCTAACGTTTTTTCCAAAAGAACATGGCTTTCTTTATTTGGTTGAATTGATTCCTGTGCGTATAAAGAGGCTAATTCTAATTGGTTTTTTTGAATTCTTTTTCTAGCCAATGATAAATTTCCTGAATCACCTTTTTCTCCGGTGGAGAGCACTTGATCTTGGATGTTTTTAGAGACTTTTAATACCGTATTTGAATTAGACGGTACGTCTTCTCTAAGCTCCAATACTATCTTTTGCCCCGGAAAGATAAGATCGGGATTTTTGATGTTATTTCTCAAGGCAATATTTCTTACCATCAGATTGATAGACTCTGGAGTTACCTTTTCTTTATTTTTCTTTAATACGTTTACCGCTATATGGCTTAAAGTATCCCCCTTTTTTACGTTGAAGATGGATTGCGAGTTTTCCCCTTTCTTATGTAGGTGGGATACTGCTGATTGCAGGTTATCCTGAAACGAAACGGACTTAGTTGGAAGACCTTTGTAATGTCTTGCTAAGCCAAATTTCCCTGACTCTTCGAAGAGTTCATCTCTTTTTGGTCTAAACTTTGCTATATTGAGATTGTAATCCATAACGAAAATAATATTATTAACTTATCACTACGAAGCAACTGACATGCCAAACGAAGCGTCTCGAAAATTTTTAGTAAAACTTTTTATATTTATTGTTTGTATGTCTTTTCTCCCCTCTTTTAGTCTCGCAGTTAACGAACCCAGCGGGAGATCGGATCTAATTGGTGAGGCCACAATTTGGTTGCAAAATGCGCTAGAAACTAGTGCCGCAAACTTTGAAATAATCCCCCCAGATCGTAGAGTTAAAATTTTAACTTGTAATGAAGAGTTATTATTCGATTTCCCCTTTAATGGGAAAGAGACATTCCGAGCGAAATGTCCCGATCCAACATGGCAATTTTTCTTGCGAGTTAAAACGGATAAACCTGAGATTAAGAATCTTCTTAGTCCGGTTCGACAGACAAAAAAAAGAGCAAATCCAGCTAGCCCTATCGAATATGTTCTAGTTGCCCGTAAAAATCTCACAGTTGGCTCCATTATTCGAAAAAATGATACAGAAATTAAGAAAATCAAAAAAAACAAATTACCTGTTGATTTTTACAGTACTTTCGAGGGGCTAGAAAATTATGAGATTGTGAAGACCATAAAGGCTGGTAGCGTAATAAGGTCTTTAAACTTAAAACCCGCCAGACTTGTCAAAAGGGGGACAAAAGTGCAACTTAAAATATTGGCACAGGGTATGCTTGTTGTTGCAACAGTAGAGGCATTAGAGGACGGTCATATGGGGCAACAGATTGAATTATTAAATAATGCTTCTGGAAAGACAGTAACGGGTGTAGTGACTGGATTGAATGAAGTGTCTGGTCTTTAATCATAATTTATTATAATATCGGTTAAAGAGGTAAGATTTCGTGTCGATGCTTTATATTATTATTATAATTTTTATTAGAAATTGAGAATACTATGAGTGAACCAGTAAACAGCTTAATAAAGACCGTGCAACCGGATAGGCCAACTGGCCCTAATCCCAAAAAGCCGGCAGACGAAAATGACAAGCAAATTAGAGACATCGAGAAAGATGAAGTTTTTCTGAGCGATATCGCAAAGAAAACGCTAGAAACAGAAAGTGCCTTCGACGCGAAAAAAGTTGAGTCGATAAAGCAAGCCATAGAGGATGGGAATTACCCGCTGGATTCTCGGAAAATTGCAGAAAGTTTTATAGCAATGGAAAGCCTCATTGGAAACGCAAAGCGTAGATAGACAACCCGACTAAACGTGGGCAAGAGCAGCGCTGATGATGCTATCAGGTTTGCAAACGAACTCCATAAGTTATTGGAGTTGGAGTTTGAGGCGCTGAAATTACAAAACCTTTCTGAAATAGAATCCATCCAAGAAAAAAAAATACCGATTTTAGAATACCTTGGCTCTGATTCAGTAAACGCTAACGTTACAGAGGCAACAACTGATGCAGACTGGGAATCATTCAAATTGATTATTAGCGAATGCAAAAATGCCCACCGTCGTAACGAGATTCTAGTTAATAGACGAATTGAATCTATTAAAGGTGCCTTAAACACGGTAACGGGAGAAAATAAAGATGATGAGCTTGAAATGTATGACAAGCTTGGCAAACTAGCGCAAAAAAAAAGTAACAAGGGAATTTTAGAAGCATAGCTAGTTTCTCTTAGCACCGACGAAAGGTGCGGCATCTAGTTACCATACTGTCAAAATATCGGCAAAAATTTGGCATACCTATTGCTGAGGTTGTTACGTGAAATTTTTAAGGACAATATCACGTGAGTCAAAAAACAAACCTCGCAGAAATAAAATCTAACAACAAAGTCATTCATGAGGAAGGTCAAGATATAAAAAGCTTGGCTTTAAACGCTTTGTGGCTTGACCCATTTGCCCCACCAAGCGCTCTTCATAAAAAAGCTCTGCACGAAGCCTCTATTGACCTCCTTTCGGTATCGACTTTGGACGAGTTAAAAAAAGTTTTGAACGAAACAAATCTAGTTGTAATACGTATTAAAGAAGACGCCAGCCTATATGATGAAGTTTTTGAGTTAGTGAACTCTGTGAAGTTACGACTTCCAATTATCTGCAGAATTGATAGAAGTGACTTTGAACTTGGTATACAAATAACGCAGAGAGGTGCATTTCAAGTTTTAACCAGTGATTGCGTAAAGGTCGAAGACTGGATCTCTCTTGCAGAAAAAGTTAAGGAAAAACAAAAAAATAGAAATACCTACATATTTGTTGATAACGAAAGTAAAAAGCTCTTAACCTTAGCAGAAAAAGTTGCAGAAGCAGATGTAACAACTTTAATAACTGGGCCTACTGGTTCGGGCAAAGAAGTGTTAGCAAAAGTTTTACATGACGCTTCTTCCAGATACTCGAGACCATTTGTTAGCATCAACTGCGGAGCTATTCCAGAAAATTTAATGGAAGACTTACTTTTTGGTCATGAGAAAGGAGCGTTTACCGGCGCAATTAAAGAACATAGAGGGGTCTTTGAACAAGCGGATACTGGAACACTATTTTTGGATGAAATCGGGGAATTGCCTCCAAATCTCCAAACAAAATTATTGCGCGTTCTTCAAGAACGAAATATTACACGCTTGGGCTCCAACAACCAAACCAAAGTAGATTTCCGCTTAATTGCCGCGACTAACAAGGATTTAAAGAAAGCTATTGAAGATCGCGAGTTTCGGGAAGATTTATATTTTCGTATAAGTACCTTTAGGCTCAGCATAGCTGCATTAAAAAATCGACCCGGGGACATTCTCCCTCTTGCAGCAAATATAATTTCAAAAAATGGAAAAAGTTTCGTGAATTTATCTGGCGAAGCACAAGAAAAACTTTTAGCATATCATTGGCCGGGCAATGTAAGAGAACTTGACAATGTTATTCAACGTGCGTTGGTAATTTGTCAGGGGTCTACAGTAACTAAAGACGATTTGATATTTGATGATCTTCCATTACAGAAATTGGAACAAAATTCAGAGAAACTACATTCACTCACAAAAAAGGCTGAAAATAACTTTCTTGAAGAAACTCATAATGCAGTCGAATCAAGTTCCAAAATAAATACAGCAGAGTCTACACTGAATTTGGATGATGCCGTTAGGCACAGCGAGTACTTGACCATTCAGTCAGCAATCCGCTCTACAAAAAATCGCCATGATGCTGCCAAAGCATTAGGTATCAGTCCACGAACGCTGAGATACAAGATAGCTCAACTTAAGAGTTTTGAACCAAAGCAATTTAGTTTTGAATAAGGAATTAAAAAAATGATTGAGAAAGTTAACAGCCCGGCAAATATTCAAGCGATGCTTCAGACTTTAAAACAGTATGAAACAGAAGCAAAATCTGGTCTTAATCCTGGAACTGTAGGAAAGAGCGAAGTTCCACAACCCTCATTCCTTGATTCAGTAAAAAGTGCAGTTGGATCAGTAAATGATGCTGCCCAAGCTGCTGGGATACGAAAAACAGCATACGAAAAAGGGGAAGACATACCACTTACCGATGTTGTTTTAAGCATGCAAAGATCATCAGTGGCATTCGAAGCAACTTTGCAAATAAGAAATAAAATGTTAAGAGCATACGAAGAAGTTCTTCGTATGCCCGTCTAAATTTATCGAGAAAGTTAAATGGCAATTGCTACAACCCCAAGTGATAATGCTTTAGTTGAAGATAAGAAAGAATTAGATTCTCCAACAAGTGATAGTCAACAAGCGCCTGAGAGACCTTCTGATAACCAAAAACCACTATCCTCATTGAGAGCGTCACCTGTCGGGCAAGGCTTATCTGTGGACTCTTTTAGATTAAATAATTTGAAACAATCGTTACAGCAAATTATCGCTCAACCGGCAGTAAAGAAAACACTTCCTGCTTTAATCATATTCTTCATACTATTAATTTTTGTCTCCATATTTTCTTCTGGTGATTTTTTCAAACCCACTCCCTACAGATTATTGATGCCGGGATTAAACGAGGCTGAAAAACAACTCGCACTAGAAACACTTGATGAAGCTGGATTTGATGCAAAAATAGACAAGAAGACCGGACATTTAATGGTAGTTGAGCCTCGTTACCATGAGGCAAAAATGTATTTAGCTTCGAAAGGGATACCAAAAGAACCGCTTCCCAATGGAATCGAAACCTTAAAAGATCAGTCCTCTATGACAACAAGTCAATTTATGGAGCAAGTTAATTATGTTTCCGCTCTTGAACAGGATTTAGGACAAAGTATTTCAGCTATAGCTACTGTGAAGTCTGCGAGAGTTCATTTGGCATTACCGAAGCAAAGTGTTTTCGTCAGGGAGAGAACTCCTCCAAAAGCATCAGTAGTTGTCACACCAATTCCAAACAGAGTTGTCACAACGGCTCAGGTTGACGCAATGATACATTTAGTTTCCTCCAGTATTCCATATCTAGATCCAAGCCACGTTTCAGTAGTGGATAATTTTGGAAACCTACTTACGAAAAAAAATGATTCGGCAGCCGGGCTATCGACAACGCAGCTTTCACATAAACAAGACGTAGAACAAACCTACAGAAGCAGAATTTTAGAAATTTTAACTCCAGTATTTGGTGAAGGTAATGTTCAAGCTCAAGTAGACGTTTCAATCAATTTTAGACAAACAGAAATAACTTCAGAGGATTTTGACAGTAATGGAGTTGGGCCAAAAACTCGTTCTGAAACTCTTGCCGAGGATAGAACAAATAAGTTAGATGCACAAGGAGTTCCCGGAGCACTGACTAATGCACCACCAAGACCAAATGAGTTAACTGATCAGACAGGGGCTTTGCCCGATGATTTTGGCCAAGAAAGTGTTACATTAAGTAAAAGAGCAACTCGAAACTATGAAATCGATCGGGTTGTGAGACATGTCAAGGAACAAGTTGGTATTGTGGAACGCGTTTCTGTTGCTGTAGTCGTAAATGACAAAAGAACCCACACCGATCCAGAAACAGATAAGTCTTTAGTTGACGAGAACAGCACAAATAATACAAATTTATCAAAAATTGCAGGGTATTCTCAAGAAGAGATTACTAGGTTAACAAATCTCGTCAAGGGGGTTGTAGGCTTTAAAGAAGATCGTGGTGATGTTGTAACTCTTTTGCCGACAAACTTCTATGTTGATCCCCCTCTTCCATGGTTCAAAGATCCGATAACTATTGATGCATTAAAAACAGCAGTCGCAAGTTTAATATTTTTACTTTTTCTGCTAGCTATTGTTAGACCAATCATGACTTCGATGTTTGCTCCGCAACTTCCACCAGAGCCAACCATAACAGAAGAAGAAGAAAAAGACTTAGAAAGTATCAAGATCGCACACGTAGCAATTGAAATGGCTGCATCAGAACCAGCAGTTGAGGGCCTTGAAATGGCTGCTATAGAAATGTCAGCGAATGAAATGGCTCTTGAAGGCCCAGAAGTCGCATTGAGTAAAATACATGTGTCTGAGGGGGGGCTCTTAACCGATGAGATGATTAATGCTGCACAAAGTAAAATAAATGAACAGGAGGCTGAGGCTAAAAGATTAGCCGACGAAGAAGCTGAACGAGAAGCAGAGGAAGCTGCAAAGGCAGAGGCTGAGATTGAGGTAGAGGAAGGTGAATCTCTCGAGGAAATCAAAGCCAAACTTAAACCAAAGAAAGCGTCTATCTCACTTGATATGTTAGATACAGCAAATACGTATGATGATAAAGTAGTGTTAATGAGACTTTTAGTACAAGAAGATGAAGGAAAAGTGGCTCTTGTCTTAAAAAATATGATGAAAACTTCATAAACTCCTCTATATTAGGTAAAAAGTTATGGCAGATGAAAATACAGAAAATCAAGATGAATTGACTCTCGAAGAAGAACTTCAAAATTTGAGTAACACTCAAAAAGCTGCGGTACTGATGCTCCTATTAGGTGAAGATCAAGCAGCAAATATCATTAAATACCTAGGTCCAAAAGAAGTGCAAAATTTAGGTGCGGCTATGACATCAGTCCAAGATTTGTCACAGGAGGCAATAAATGCGGTCCTTGACGAATTTTTGTCCTTCATCAAAAAACAAAGTACCATCGGGCTGGGGTCTCATCAATACATTGAAACAGTCTTGAACAAGGCTTTGGGCCCAGATAAAGCGGCCTCTATAATTAACCGGATAATGCCTGGCAAGGCAAGCAAAGGATTGGAAATACTAGAATGGATGGATGCTCGCGCCATTGCTGACATGATACGTAGCGAACACCCTCAAGTAATAGCAATAATTTTGTCAGTTGTTGAACCACAAGTAGCAGCAGATGTTCTCGCTTTTCTTGCAAAGAATGTTCGCGCCGAAGTGGTTAGACGAGTAGCTTCTCTCGAAACAGTGCAACCCTCGGCGATGGAAGAGCTTGAAGTTATTATGAAACAGCAGTTTGCAGACAACACTTCTGCAGCTTCCGCGACTTTCGGCGGAGTTGCAGCTGCTGCTAAAATTATGAATTTTGTCAAATCTGACCTTGAGACTGCAGTCATGGGAGGAGTTGAGGAAATCGACGCGGATATCGCAGGAAAAATTCAAGATAATATGTTGAGCTTTGAAAATCTCGGTGATAGTGACAATAGAAGTATTCAGACGCTGATGCGTAACGTGGAACCAGATATGCTTATGATTGCTCTAAAAGGTGCGACAGAGCCTGTCAAAGATAAGTTTTTTGGAAATATGTCGACTCGTGCCGCAGCAATGTTCCAAGATGAAATGGAGGCTAAAGGTATGCTCCGCATGACCGATGTTGACGAAGCCCAAAAGGCAATTATGCGAATCGCTAAAAAACTCTCAGACAAAGGAGAATTGGTATTAGCAGGGCGTGGGGATGACTACGTTTAAAAGCCAATCTACAACAAAAGTTGCAAAAAAAGAATTTGTTTCGACAAAAGCGGAAAATAAAAGTGAAATAAACCAAATTGGCAATTTCTCAGAAAAAGATATAAGCAAACCAAAAACTTTCATTGGCGGAATTTTAGCCTCTAAGTCAAATAAGCAAAATAAGAAAGATATAGTAGCCAGTGATAGCTTCTACT
>JAOINQ010000026.1 GCA_028139685.1 Betaproteobacteria bacterium | reverse complement strand
TCTTCCTTGTAGTCTGATCCATTTTTTCCAAATAATTAAAATATTTTTGATTGTAATCAATCATACAAAAGCCCAATATCTAAAAACTATGCGTAAAATAATAAATAATAAGAAGGAAATTATAAACTTATGAAAAAAAATATTGCACAAAAAAAGACGCCTCCCGACCATACTTTATGTTACGACTGGGATGCGAAGGAAATTGAGGACATTTATAACCAGCCTTTCTTTAGTCTGTTACATAGTGCGCATCAGGTTCATCTTGAATATAATGGTGAAATGACAATGCAGTTGTCAAGTTTGCTGAATATAAAAACAGGTGGCTGTCCAGAGGATTGTAAGTACTGTTCTCAGTCTGCTCACTACAAAGGAAAGACAAGATTAGAAAGTAAAAAGTTAATGGAAATTGAAGCTGTTTTAGCTGAGGCTCAAACTGCTAAGAAAAATGGGGCAGACAGATTTTGTATAGGAGCTGCATGGAGACAAATTCCAGATACGAAAGAATTTGATGTTGTACTAGAAATTATAAGAGGAATTAAAAAACTAGGGATGGAAGCTTGTGCCACCCTTGGCATGATAACCAAAGAACAAGCGCAAAAATTGGCAAATGCAGGGTTAACAGCCTATAACCACAATATAGACACCTCTCCCGAGTACTACAAAAACGTAACCTCTACGAGGACATTTTCAGATAGATTAGCCACACTGAAACTCGTGCGAGAAGTTGGAATCCAAGTTTGCTGCGGCGGGATTTTAGGACTCGGTGAAACACCAACGGATAGAGTGGAATTCTTAAAAGTATTAGCAAACATGGATCCACATCCGGAAAGTGTTCCCATAAATATTCTCGTTCCGATTTCAGGAACTCCATTTCAGAATAACTCTTCTGTTGAAACATTGGATATAGTGAGAGTAATTGCGACAGCAAGAATCCTTATGCCCAAATCCAGAATCCGTTTATCCGCAGGCAGAAGAAGTTTGTCACAAGAAGCCCAAGTTCTATGCTATTTCGCAGGAGTTAATTCAATTTTTTACGGTGAGAAACTTTTGACGACAAACAATACCAATAAAAACGAGGATATAAAGCTTTTTGAGAAACTAGGGTTAAGTCCTCTAAATCAACGTTCATTAGATTAATAGTTTCATCAGCATATATTGTTAACTTTTTCTAGCAAATCTTCGTATCCTCCAATAGAAACACCGTTTACCAGTATTTGAGGAAAGGTCTTTGCCCCTGGAGCAAGGCTTTCAAATTCCTCACGTTCAAAATCAACACCTAACATCAATAACTCAAACTTTAGTCCTTTTTCCTCCAAAAGGCGAATAGCCAGCCTGCAGTAGATGCAATTTTCCCTTGCTATAACAGTTAAATTATTCATAAAGTTTTAAAAATCTATTATTATCAAGCGTAGATACACACTTTAATTTTAGCTACCGGAGTATAGCACAACATGAGTCTTACAAGCGATCAGAGGGATAGTCCGCTTCGTAGCGGGTACTCTGAAATCGACAGCCTAATCTTTGACCCAGATACTATAGTTAACTGGAATATGAAGATTAGTGATGATGAAAATCTTATCCGTTATACGTATGAACTTTCGCAGGATATTCCTCCAAATTATCTGGAAGTTCAAAATTTTAATGAGGAACAAAAAAAATATACTGATTCCGCTCTAAGTTACATTGACAGATTCACGGGACTTAATCATCAACAAGAAGATGATCCATCACGAGCAGACCTACTCTTTTACAACGCTAACCTCAGTGAAGGCACTAGCGGGATGAGTGAAGCGTCGATTGGTTGGACCGTAAATGGTAGAACTGGAGAAATTGGCGAATCAACTATTCGATCATTCCTGTTCATGGATTCAGATGCGGATATGACTTCAGGTGGTTACAGCCCTGGGACTTACTGGTATGAAACGCTTTTACATGAACTAGGCCATGCCCTGGGCCTGGTACATCCTCATGAAGGAATATCGCTCTCGAATAGCCTTGATAAAACGTCGGTAACCCTTATGTCATATAATTCAGAGGGCGGTCCGTATTCCTACTTTCAACCACTTGATGTGCAGGCATTACACTTTGTATACGGAGGAGATGGAATTGGGGGACAGTTCGGTGCTTACAGTCAGACTCCAGCTGCCGAAACAGAACCAAACCCTTCATATTTGGTGTATTCGGATTTGGAAGAGTTTTATCCAGATGCAATGGGAGTTACAACCAACACTGAAACTGCCAGTTCCATCGACAATACTGTTTCAACAATAGTCAACACCTCTTCCAATGAAATGTTTTCCGCCTCTGGTGGGAGTAAAACTTTTGTTATCGGAAACCTCAATTATGAGGAAGTCACCATCTCTAGAATCGGGACTAATGGAGACATTTGGTCGATTTCATCTAGCCTCCTCGGAACTGATTCGCTGGAAAACTATACCAGAATCTCGTTCGAAAACGGTACACTTGCACTTGACATCGATCAGGGAGAAACAGCGGGCCAGTGTTATAGGCTGTACCAGGCCGCGTTCGCAAGGACTCCTGATATCCCTGGAGTGGCATACCATATTAATGATATGGAAAGTAACGGGTTATCCATCCAACAAATTGCGTCTAATTTTATGGCTTCTCCTGAATTTAAAAATATGTATGGCGAAAATCCAAGTGATAATGCCTACATTAACGCGTTATATCAAAACGTACTAGGGAGAGGCGCGAGTACTGAGGAAGTTGCCTATTACCAAGACCGTTTCGATAAGGGCATTTGGGACAGGCCTCAAGTAATGATTAACTTTGCAGAGTCACCAGAAAATATCAATCTTGTGAGCCCCCAAATGGAGAATGGTATATTTCTTGAGAGTTTTCTTTGAAAATCCTCAACTTTGAAAAGATTACTGTAATAATAAGCAGTATGCTGATAAAAAAACTTTTTTTATTTATTCTGTTACTTAACTCAAATATATGTTTTGCCCACATCCTGGGTGATTACCATTTTTTTGGGGTTGAGAAATTTATGAGGTGTGAAGGAGAACTCGGAATCACGTATTTGAAATTAGAAAAAAAATGGTTTGATAATACGAGAATATTTCAAAAAGAGGACGGAATCTGGAATGAGCTATGTTTAAAAGATGAACAACAAGGTGAAAATTTTAAAAAAAATCTCACTTTGAATGGTGGAAAATGCGAATATGAAGAGCTATCAGAGCAAAAAGAGAAAAGGTTCTATGGCTTTATATTTGATTTTGAGTTTGGCGAATTCGAATTTTATACCTTTGACTTATCACCAAACTATGATTCTAACTTCACAGAAAGCGTTGTTTACACATGTGATAAGGTCGAACCATTTTAAAATGAGTCAATTAAATTGACATAAGATTGACGAACGATCAGAGCTTAAATAACTATTTTTTTAATTGAGGAACCTAGCTTCTCTTTTAATGAGAATCCCGATAAAGCAATGTTTTAAAACTAATGCTTTTCACTTTCTTTAATAAACTCACCATTAGATTTAATTAACACACTGTTTCGCTCATTTATTCCTTTTTTCACTAAAGATTCCCGTACTTTGTTTCTTTGACTCTCAATGTGTTGGTCCATATCGTTAGCTATATTTTTGATAAATTCTATAACATTTGCATCTTGGACATTCAGGTTAAACATATTACCAAAATTGGTAATTTTTTCGTCTAAAACAATCAAATAATATGTATTGCAAAGCAAAGCAAACAATAAAATTATGCGGAAAATACCTACGATCATATAAGTTTCTTTCATGTTGGTCCTTGTATTGTCGTCGGTTTTTTATGCGAATACTTTAATAGATTTGCTGACCCTAAAACGGCATTTAGCTGCTTAAAGAGGTAATTTTAATGTGATTGAAACCATGGCATTACCTAATAAAGATATATTGTAAAAAGTTGCTTTAACCTATCATGACTTGTGCCTGTTTGTATTTGATTCTTAATAAGGGCTACAGATATGCTCACTAATATTACCAGCATAATTATGTTGTCTAGGTTGACTATCCCCATCTTTAGAATTAGTCAAAGAATTACAGATTAGAAAAGATTTTGTCTGCAAAACCTTTTTTTATACATCTTTATTAGCAATGTTCTAGGGAAACCGCACTAAATTTCGTGAGAATAAAAAGCTTTTAAACGGCCAGAAGCGTAGTTTTTTCAATAAAGGATATTTCTTGGTTAGTCAGTTTATATTTTTCATAAAGACGATTGTCGTCCCAAATTTCGCTAAAATCTTGAATAGGTACTAAAGAATAAACCTTTCTCATCGCATTTTGCGTGGTTTTCATAACCAAAACCAAATGATGGAAAAATTTTGTTTCGGTATACAAAATTATATTCTTTAGCTGATTATCCGAAAAATTTCCTAAAATTATTAAATATGTTTCAGTATTACAACTATTAGGCCCGACAATAAATGGTTTCAATTTGTCAGTAGCTGAATTTCCACCACCCCATGCCTTCGGAATTAATATTTTCTTTCTATTAACAAAGTTAAGATTTCTTCGAATTACATTTTTATTTATATATAAAGGACCATTGTGTTTCCACCCATGGTAGTAAAGTAATGCACAACCATTAAAAGGAGTTTTATAGGTTGTAATCACATTTCTTTTATATGAGTTTTTTTTGCGAGTATCAAGACCAAAAGGATCGTTTGCTGAAATTAATGTATCAAATGTCGGTTCTTGAAAGCACCTTACCTTTTCAACGATTGGAACACACTCATTTCTTCTTATAAACAAATCTAATCCATCAATGCGCAGCGGTCTCTTTTTTTTGCTAATAATTTTATTTTTCCTTCTAGTGACTACTTTACACTCACCACGATAATCTTTAGCCCAAAGAAAATAACAAACTCCTCCTTTAATCACTACATCTGGAAAGCAATCATTTGAGTCAGGAAAGTCATGGATCTCAACTATACGCATATCATTTAACATATCTTCCCTAAACGTTTTCAAACCCCTTCCTCCGGTAAACCATCTAGCTGGAATGATCATCGTAATAAAACTTGGATTGAGCCTCTTTGCAAATTTCACAAACTCATTGTAGAGAGGAATTGCACTTGTTCCCTTGCCGCCCCCATCATTTTTTTGGTAAGGAGGATTCCCAATGATGACATCAAAATGCATAGTTTTATTCAAGTTCTCGAGTGATTCAATAGATCTTTAATTCTGTGATCAATTTTGTTTATCTGCATATTACTAAAAACCCATTCTGAGAAAATTATTTCATTTCCAGATTCGTAATTCTCGAGTGTAATTGCATCTCCAAAAATAATATTTTTACTAACGATATATTCTGCTGAACGTATAGTATGTTTCTTTACCTCACTGTGGAACAATCTGGCATATGCGTCACTGAATCGTTTAAGGATTCTAGTTCTTGCTTCTATAACATTATCTTTCAGCTTATCAATCCCATAAATTGAGCCGAGGGTAATCATTAATTTCTTTTCATACAATAGAGTGTTTTTATAAGGTTGCGCTTCGAAGGAAACAAGTTTTCTTTCCAATAAAGCTAATAAGAAGTTACCGTCCCCGCACGCAGGGTCCAAAATTTTTGAATCATACCTCATTGCCTCATTGTCAACAAGATTAATAATATTTTCTATAGTCTGAAAAGACGTGTTCACTTCTCCAAATTCAGTGACACGATGTTTTGATTTGATTTGTTTGGTCACGTTCATACAGTATCTCGGATCAAAATTTAATGTGAATTTCTGAGATTATTTAAGGTTTTTTTTAAGAAAGTTTATCATTCCTCTTTCTAACTTAAAATCAAGACGTTCATTGAATCGTTTTAAAAGCTCTTTAAAAAACTTTTTTTCGTAGTTGCTTTCTTGTTCAAGTTTTAAAAGTATCTCTCGAGCAGTCTTGTGATCTATCAGATTTCTAGAGTATAGCTTATGAATTTTTTCTTTTATCTGAGCAGGTGAGATTTCTTCTTCCATTTACATTGCCTAATAAATAACGATATCCTCGATGAGGATTACTTTTTTAACCTATTCTCCAAATTAAAATAAAACCGATCCGCCTAAAGACGTTATATTAGTTATAAGATAGGTAGTCGACATTTTAAATTTAAATAAGTACTTGAATCAAGAAATATCAAGTAATTATTGATATAAGGGGTAGATCTGACAAATTAACGTCAAATCAATTTGCAAGAGGATTTTAGAATAAGGCACTGGAATATTTACGAAACTATTCCTAGCCATGTAATTTTATGTATAAAGGTATAAGCATCAATGAAGAAAAGCTAAGTTCATCTGTGTCGGTGGCATATTATATTCTAACGGGCATTTCAGTAAAGTTTTAAGTAAAAGCTCACGACATATTCGGATCAATTATCAACGGCCCCCGTGAAAATTGTTGTTAAAAGATTGAGTAATAATAAAGTGATCAATCTTCTCGGCATAAAAAGGCTTGAACTTAACAAAAAAAAAACTTGCATTTGTGTTGTTTACCCTTCGAAACATACATCCTCAATTTTTACTCATTACGGAGATATATAGAAATGAAAATTGAAAACATTGTCTATTGGAGATATTACAAGATATTTCGACAATTTGAAAAAAGCAATTTGTACTAATGACGGCATAGACCTAAAGCATTTTAGATTCCTTGTAAAAGTGATCATAACCGATGAAAGAACAGATAAAATTTTAGCCTGCCTGGATATTGCGACGACACTTATGAATAATACCGCCGGCTCGGGTGTTTTTTACCACTGTCTTGTAGACGATATTCGTCTGATATCTGAAAATCCTGATTTGGAGAAAATTCTGTATAAATCCGAGAAAAAATACGCTAATCTCACATCTAAATTAATTAAGAATGGGCAATAATCGAGGAAAGAGAGTTATTTTGGGTAAAGAAATACTATGGAGAATTATTCAAACAACCCTCTTTCAGCATGATTCATGCAATGTTCGTACCAAATTATTAAAATTTGTTGGAAAAGGCAAACTTCCTCGTTTACCTCTCCTGTAGCTTTTTGTTGATGAATGAATCTAGATCAATGTCTTCTTTCATCATGATCTCATAATTGTTTTTCGAAATAGCTTTTATTTGATCAATTGTCTCTAAAACTTTTAAAGACGTTTGTCGACTATCAATAAATGACCAGCAAATAATCGACAATAGAAATATTTTTATAATTTCATATGCATGAGCCACATTAATCTCCCATTAGTTTTTCAATATTTTGAAATCATATTTTCTCACATATACGAACTATTCAATTTCAAAATTCAATTGCATAACTTGGTTATTTATTAAAATTGCAGCACCCTGTGCCCTATGACTAGCAGCCAAATTTGATCTGCTAAAAGTAACCTAAAAATACAGGTCATTGTATTAAAATCCTGATCATTCCAATTAGATTCGAATTCGAAAAATACAATATCAAAGGGTAGGCACTTTTTCTAGCTTCTTGGGGCTGACCTAACTGTGATTTTTCAGTCCAGGTTCGAAGCAAATAAAATATTAGGTAACTGTTTATCGTTTTTTTGCAGATAGGATCTTCTCAATATTTTACCCTGATAATAAGTATTTAATTGCTTATAGTTACAAACAAATTTCATGGTTATGTAATCAACAGTGTCGGGTCTCGGAAACATTCTCCTATTGAAGTTTCCTTCTTTTATAACTTCGCCTTTTCCCATTCGACCTTTGTAGTATTTTGAACTGAGCCACGTAATTTTCTCACCGATGCAATCAACTGTAAACTGGCTAACAGAGGAATTTACGCCAATGGGGCTGGGTTGGGTATAATCAAACAACCTAGAGTAATAAACAACGTTATTACGCTTTTGTAAGTTATTCACGTCGACATAAGAGTCTCCCATAGGATTCACGTAAACTTTTTGCCAATTAGCCGCAAGAACGTTAGCTGAAAATAAAAACAATAAGTGAAAGAATATCAAACGCATATTGACCATTTTAACGCACGACTAATATTAAAATAAACACCTCAGCAATAAAAATTTGATTGGTAAGCATTGCCAACATTTTCCGTCTGTAGTTAAAGGTGCAAAGTTTTCTTATTTACGGAAACTGTATACTTTATTTGCTAAAAACGACGTTAATTTTGCTATTGCGAGCAGCTATGAACGAATTAAATATCTGTCTTATACTTATAAATCTCAAACCTTTAAGATTGTAAAAGCGGTGTAGTTTAATAAAGTGGTAAAGTGAGTGCAGGAACTACGCGTACTTCTGCTGGCAAAGTATCTAAAATGGAAAAATTCGACAGAGACTATGAGTGTTTGGGTAAGTTCCAAAAAAAATAAGGGTTTAGGGTAAGTACGCATATATTTTTATCATCGTTGGACGTGACAATAGGTGTATGAAAATTTTAGCATTAACGTTTGCCATTTTTGGTGTAATGGTTTCGGGTCTCGCTAGGGCTACCGACCTCAGTGCATGCATTGCTTGCCATAATGATAAAATGATCGCCAACCCCATTTTAGACGGTCAACATGCCAAATATATCGAGAAACAACTTCATGATTTGAAGAAAGATCTGAGAGTTCATGCTCAGATGCAAGGTATTGCCAAAACTCTTGATGACAAACAAATCGTTGAAGTGTCTAAAGCTTTTGCTAGCAAAAAATGGGCAAATCAAAGTCCAAAGAGCAATCCTGCGGTTCAAGAGGAGGGTAAAAATCTTGTTCGAAAGGGGAATTGCACACGTTGTCACGGTTCTGAGCTGGAAGGCACATACAATATTCCGAGGTTAGCGGGACAAAGGGCTCAATATTTAAAAACCACTTTACTTCAATACAAGAACAAAGAAAGAAATAATTTTCCTCCAATGAGTTCTATGTTAAACCGATATAGTGAGGAAGAAATTGGGGTGATGGCCGAGTACATAGCGGGACTTGCATATCAAGAATAAAAAACTGTTCAGTTAATGAATTGTTTCCACACTGAGCAAATACAAAATGCTCAGTAGCTAAAGAGGATTCTAAAGAAAACAATTAGCCTAGAAACCTACTAGAACTAATTTTAAGGTAATAATTTGTACTGAATTTTCTGTTGTGTCAAGTATAACGAACCGATAATTCGGAATAAAAGAAATAGGTTACCGCTGTTCTGTAAAAAAACAATCGAACAAACTTGCAATCTATGCTAATTTATTTTATCAAGCTCGTAATAGGCAAGATACACAAGAATTTTATCTTACCGTTGAGGGTCAAGATAAGACACGATATATTCATGCGCCAACGGAAAAAATAAAAGCATTATTTATATAAATTATTGTTTTCTATAATTGCAAACGTTTTTAATTATAAAAAAATAAATAGTGTTTGGCTGCGGAAAAATAATCTCGTTCGGATTAGACTGGTTGTTGGTATCACCCTTGCCCATGCTCTTGCTAAATGTGGTAAAGCTCAACCATTTTTGGTTTTCACTCTTACAATCAACAGCATACCTATTAATTGCCGAATAATCGCCCTTGAATGGCTCAATAAAGTCGACTAAATCCGTGTAATAAACTAACTTATTTTTATTTTCTATACTGTCAAAATCAATGTAGTACTTTCCCATATCATTCTCAGCGACTTTCTTCCAATTTAGAGGAAATCCGTAAATGGGAATTAGCGTTAATAAAGCAATTATAGTAATTCTCATTTTTTTAATTTTACATATAAATCTCGAAAAAGTATCATAATTATTGAGGATTTTTATTTTATGTTAATCGATTATATGGGGTCCAATAACGTCTAGTTTTTGGAATAATTTGCGAAGCAAGTTTTTTATGAAAACGAATTGTTATGAGACGATGTTGAAATCGTGATAATAAATTTGAATCTGCTTGTTTTCCCTGTCAAATTGAATATCACTGATATGATTTAATTTTAAGTCGGAATCTCCAAGTCTTCCTCCACCACCATCTTTCCCGGCTACTACAATATCAACATCATCATTTTCCATAACTTCTTCAATACCACTCAATAACCGCACAAATTGATTTAGTTTCATTTTTATTTTCCTTTAAAAAATAGGTAAGATAGAAAGCTAAAAGAAAGGTTAAGACATACTATATTCAGGATATCTTCTAACAATTAAAGCTGTAGTTAGAAAGTTATTTGCGTATGTTTTAATCCTCATACCTATAGATAAAAAATAGATGAAGTGAGAGGTGCTCTTAGTAGATTAAAGAAGTTTAAAAGGATGATCATAATTACTAAATAGTAAAATCTCTCTCACCAACCATCCTTTAATAATCCTTAAATTGGGTTTTTTGGATTGTTTTCCCCTAATTTCAATGATCCATACGTAATTTATTGGATCCGAGTCTAGTTATTAATATTCCATAAAAGTAAATGTAGCGTTTTTATTTTCTATTGTCGGATTTTTTTTCATAGCTCCAGAGTGAATT
>JAOINQ010000025.1 GCA_028139685.1 Betaproteobacteria bacterium | reverse complement strand
AGTCACCATTACGCCATTCTTGAATTTTTTTATCGGTACTCGATTCGGTGTTTAAAGATGAGGAATATTCGATCATTTTATCCGTAGCATCTTTTGTCTTAGCAAAAATTAAATTCTCTACATGATTTTTTAGAACAGGGTCTAACTCTTCGTAAACCGCAAGTTGACCCGCATTTACGATACCCATAGACATTCCAGCTTTTATTGCATGAAAAAGAAAAGCACTGTGAATGGCCTCCCGGGCTAGGTTATTTCCCCGAAAAGAGAAGCTCACATTAGAGACACCTCCTGAAACCTTTGCAAATGGAAGATTTTCTCGTATCCACGCAGTAGCCTCAATGAAATCGACTGCATAGTTATCATGCTCCGAAATTCCAGTTCCTATAGCGAAGATATTTGGGTCAAAGATAATATCCTCTGGGTCGATTGAAGCTTCTTTAATTAATAGGTCATACGCTCTTTTGCATATTGATTTTCTTCTATCTAATGTGTCAGCTTGGCCATTTTCATCAAAAGCCATAACAATCATTGCAGCACCATAACTCTTGCACAAACGAGCATGCCGCAAAAACTCCTCCTCTCCTTCTTTAAGCGAGATGGAGTTGACAATTGGTTTTCCCTGGGAGCACTTCAGGCCCGCTTCTAAAATAGACCACTTGGACGAGTCCAACATCAACGGCACCCTTGAAATGTCAGGTTCAGAAGCTACAAGGTTTAAAAACTTAACCATAGCTTTCTCTGAATCAAGCATAGCTTCATCCATATTTATATCAATAATCTGAGCTCCATTTTCTACCTGCTGCCTAGCTACTTCAATTGCAGCGCTGTAATCTCCATTAATTATTAAGTCTGAGAATTTTTTTGAGCCTGTTACGTTGGTCCGTTCACCAACATTAATGAATAAAGAATCCTCTCCAATATTGCATGGCTCGAGTCCAGATAGACGCAATTTTTTTTTGATCTCAGGGACAACACGCGGTGGGAAAGTGTGCACCTTTTCTTTTATTGCTGCAATATGCTCTGGTGTGGTACCACAACAACCTCCAACAATGTTAATCCATCCTTCTTTTGCAAATTCAGAAATTAGTCCTGACGTAATTTCAGGAGTTTCATCGAACCCTGTCGGGGCCATAGGATTTGGAAGTCCAGCATTTGGATAAATGCAGATTGGCACATCACAGATTTTATGCATTTCTTCCACATAGGGTCTCATTAAAGCAGCGCCAAGAGCACAGTTCAATCCAACGCTAAGCGGTTTTGCATGCCGCACACTATTCCAAAATGCCTCTACAGTTTGACCTGAAAGAATTCTACCCGATGCATCTGTTACCGTTCCTGAAATCATGATAGGTAGGCGTTTGCCTATCCGATTGAACACATCTTCAATCGCAAATAGGGCTGCTTTTGCATTAAGCGTGTCAAATATGGTTTCTACTAAAAGAATATCTATCCCACCCTCAATTAAGGTCTCTACCTGGTCTGAATAGGATTTAAAGAGTTGATCAAATGTAATATTTCTGGCACCCGGGTCACTCACATCTGGTGATATAGACGCTGTTTTTGGGGTCGGTCCAATGGCCCCTGCAACAAATTTCCTTTTATTTTTGGAACTAAAATTTAAGCAGGCATCTTTTGCTATACGTACGGAAGCTAAATTCATTTCTTTAGCTAAAGATTCCAAACCATAATCAGCCTGCGCTATGGAGGTGGCCCCGAAGGTGTTAGTTTCGATTATATCCGCTCCTACAGAGAGAAACCTTTGATGGACTGCTTTGATGATATCTGGCTGGGTAATTGAAAGTAACTCGTTATTCCCTTTAAGCTCAATACCACTAGCTTTTGCATTTTCAATTATTTCACGGATATTGGCCGGAACATTAGTACTTTTTTGCCCCGCGAAGTCTTTTTCATCCAATTTTTCTTGCTGGAGCATGGTTCCCATTGCACCATCCATAATAACTATTCGTTCCCTCATCAAGGCCTTTAGTGCCGCTTCACTGTCCGTGTTGACGTTTGGGGCATCTTTTTCACTAAATGACATTTCTAATCCTATTTGCTTGTTTTGTTGTTCCAATATTCCAAACCCTGCGCATTAAGAGACAAATCTAAACTTAAAAGATTTCCAAATTCGCGCCTGGAAATATTCAGATTTGTTTTTTGTAATTTCTTATAGAGAAGTTCAAATAGATTCTCTCTAATTTGATGTTGCTGGCTCTCATGAATATCTCTTACCTGCTGAGTGATCATGACATACTCGTCTATCTGCTTTAGAAGTTCGTAACCATTTTTTTCTATATTCATTATCTTTGAAAAATGCGTGAGGAAGCAGCTTTTTGGTTTTTGCCCTATAATTTTTTTTATAGTCTTACTAAATTTTACTGGCTCAAATTGGGTGGGTGTTGATGAAATAAAGATAAATTCCCCATCTTCGCTGGCAAGTTCCGGATATGCTATCCCGAAAGCATCGCCTGTAAAGAAAGATTCAGATTCCTCATCAAAAATAACGATATGATGGTTTGCATGTCCCGGGGCATCGAAGATTTGTAATCTTCTATTTTGAAAACGTATGACTTCCCCTTCGTCTACAGCAAAAACACGATTTTCATCTACTGGGATAAGCTGTCCGTATTGTTTTTCAGCCGCTTCTTTCCCATAGACACTTATCACTGAAGCCCATAATTTCTCTGGGTTGACCATGTGCCGAACCCCTCTTGGGTGTAAAGCTAAACGTGCATTTGGACACATTTTCATCAGCAATCCAGCGCCTCCTGCATGGTCAAGATGAACGTGTGTTAAAAGAATCCACTCGACAGATTCGGGAGAAATGTTCATGCTATGGAGCACATTTAAAAATCTCTTTGCTGAATGATTAGTAGCAGTGTCTACTATTAGGAGCTTATTATTTTGATTGATAAAATGAATGCCAGCGAAGTTTTTACGAATATAATTTGCGTCAAAACAAAAGATATTTTTGTCAAATGAAGAAACAAGACTAGTCATCGATTAGCTTTCCCGGAGTAAAACGCTCTTCCTCAGAGTATGGAAAAACATCCTCAAAGGATCCTCTTTTTATTTTTTCTTGTTGTATTTTCCAATAATCTGGGTTGAGTAATTCAGAGTGATATTTTAAAAACGGCTTCTTAGTTTTTTTATTACTGAGGAGGAATGTCTCGAATTCTTCAGGAAAAACATCATTGGGACCTATGGAATACCATGGTTCCCCACTTAGCTCGTCTTCCGGGTTGTTAGCAGGAGGTACTGATCTAAAAATACATTCAGTAATGTATTGAATTTCATCGTAATCATAAAAAACTACGCGGCCATTTTTTGTAAGGCCAAAATTTTTGTAAAGTAGGTCTCCGGGAAAAATATTTGCGCTCATTAATTGCTTAATCGCGTTACCATACTCAAATATTGCTCTGTCGACTTTTTCTTCATTCGCTTTCTCAATAAAAACGTTCAAAGGAATCATTCTTCTCTCTATATACACATGTTTTATAATTACATGATCATCAATAAGCTCAAACATATTACTCGCATGAACCTTTAATTCACTAAGCAATTCAGGGTCGAACCTATCGGCTGGAAAATCGACGTTAGAATACTCCCAGGTGTCCGCTAATCTGCCCACCCTGTCATGATGCTTTACTAGTTGGTATCTATTCAAAATGTGTTCCCTCGAAACATCTTTTTGTCTTTTGTCTTTAATAATTTTGAAGACATAAGGGAACGAAGGTAAGTTAAACACCAACATCACAAGTCCCTTTATCCCATCTGCCAACACAAATTTATCACTTGAGTTGTTCAAATGATGTAAAAGGTCTCTGTAAAATAGCGTTTTTCCTTGTTTCTGTAGCCCCAACATCGTATACAGCTCACTTGTTGGTTTAGACGGCATAATAGTTTTTAAAAAGTTTACGTACGCTGAGGGAACCTCCATATCAGCCATGAAATAAGCTCTGGAAAAAGAAAATAAAACCCCGAGATTTTCTTGCCGGAAAACAATGGTATCTAAAAATAACTCCCCTTTTTTGTTTTTTAAAATCGGTATTGCAAATCCAGTAGGGTCACCATCCGAAACTATTCTACCGATCATATACGCACCCTTATTTCGAAAAAATAAGGAGCGCAAAACATGGATTTGAAAATCTTTAGTTGGTTGAATTCCCTGCAGGATAATTATAGTTTTTTTAATCAGTAGTTTTATATCTCTCGCGATATTTTCCCAGGTGCCTTTAAGCCCCACATCCCTTGTAATAGATTTAATGGTAAGTCGAAACCCCAGAGATCTAGGATAATAAACGCGATAAGATGAGGGTTTTGAGTCAAGGTACTCTGTAGATATTGAAGGTCTAACAAATAAATAATCGTGATTTTGAAAATAAATTCTGTCCAAAACCTGTGTTGCAATCGAATTGAAAAAAGATTCTGCCAGTTCAGGTTGTTTATGTTCTGTTAACAACATGATGTATGCTTTTTTTACTTCAGGCCAAAACAGATTCTCCTTTATCTCATTTCCATAGCTGACATCCAGTACAGTTGCTGTTTCCTTCACTCGAAGATCGTAAAAACTGATCCTCTCGCTAAGTAATTCCCTTATTTCAGAATATTCCGATTTTTCAAATTTACTTTTAGCAAGTTGAGAATTGGTTCTGAATGCTAAGTAGTGTTTATCGAAACCTTTTAAGATTATTTTGGCAATAGATTGGGCTGAACTTGTTATCATTTTTGCAATGAAAAACCTTGTGTTGTCTCGGATCTATCTTTTCCTATGCTCATCAATAGCCCCACTCCGATACCAAGCGTTATTAAGGCAGTTCCACCGTATGACATCCATGGTAAAGGCACGCCCACAACAGGCAATACGCCAGTAACCATACCGATATTTACGCAAGCGTAAGTAAAAGTCATCATGGATAATGTTCCTCCTAGAAGTCGGGCAAAATCTGTTGGAGCTCCGATGGATATCCATAAACCTCTAAGAGTAATTCCCGCATAAAGCAGTATCAAAAGAAGTGAGCCAAAAAATCCAAATTCTTCGGCATATCCAGAAAAAACAAAATCAGTTGATCGCTCAGGGATGAATGCTAGTTGAGTCTGTGTTCCCTGTAACCAACCCTTGCCAAATATTCCACCAGAACCTACAGCGGTTATTGATTGCAATGTGTGAAAACCGGCTCCTAGAGGATCTCTCATCGGATCTAGAAGCGTACATATTCGTAATTTTTGATATTCTCGAAGGCCTGGCCATGCCATATCCTCGGCACAAAACTTGTCTCCGAAAATAAATAAACTTAATAAAAGAATTACTACAAGCGTAAGGCCAATTACAATTATTCTCCATGGCAAACCCGCAAAAAAGAGAAGTATTGAACCGGAAATAAATAATAGAATTGCTGTTCCTAAATCTGGCTGTCGTAAAACTATGATCAATGGAAACAAAAATAATAATAAAACAAACGACCAATCACGCTTAGAATTCAATCCTTCTGATTTTTGTACAAACCATGCAAGTAGTAATGGCAGGGAAATTTTTAATATTTCAGATGGTTGCATATTTATAAAACCTAGATTTATCCATCGTGTGGCGCCATTCACTGTTTCTCCGAAAAACTCTGTCATGACTAAAAGCAAAATAGTCGCAGCGTAAGCAGGAATTGCGAACTTTTCAATTATTACAGAGGGAACATGACTCAGTAAAATTATAAGTAAGCCAGCAATCAATACATTTCTTACATGCTGATAAAAACGTATAATCTCATCATGACTAGAGCTGTATACGGCAAAACAACTTATAACTGAGACACCCAGAATCATTATTGACAATGGTTTGTCCAAATTTTTAAAAATGAAACTCACTGGTTTTGGTATTATTGTAATTTTTTTACTCCATGGTTTTTAGCGTTTTTTTGCTAGGTAAAAGTCAAACACTAATTTTGCTATAGGGGTAGCTGTAGTAACGCCAAATCCACCATTCTCAACTACGACGGCTACAGCAATTTTAGGTTTTTCTACAGGTGCAAATCCTATATACAAGCTATGATCTTTTAACCTTTCGGGGACTTTTTCCGAATCATATTCTTCATCTTGCTTGATTGTAAAAACTTGAGCTGTTCCAGTTTTCCCGGCAACGGGATAGGGAGCGTTCCCGAACACCCTAGATGCTGTGCCTGATTTATTAACTTCCTCCATCGCATCTATTACTAAGTCAAACCACTCTTCTTGAATATTTAATTTACCTTGAGAAACTGGTTTGCTAAAGGTGAATTCGCTACTGTTGAATTCCCGAGCACCCTTAAACAGTCTGGGTTTAATCAGCAACCCACGGTTCGCAATTATCGAAGTGGCTTTGGCCATTTGTAAAATTGTGAAGGTATTATAGCCCTGCCCTATGCCTATTGACGGGGTTTCTCCCTGCAACCATTGTGTTCCGTGTCTCTTAAGTTTCCATGAAGAGGAGGGCAATATTCCTCTTGCTTCTCCGCTAAGATCGACGCCAGTCTGTTTTCCAAATCCAAAAGGCGATATGTATTCATGAATTAAATCAACGCCCATTCCAATAGCAAGTTTGTAGTAGTAAGTATCACTTGAAACTACTATAGATTTTTTCATGTCTACTTGACCATGACCACCCTGAGAGCTGTCCCTAAATTTGTGGTTTCCTAATACGAAATAGCCAGGGTCGTTTATAGTCTCAGTAGGATCTTTGGCTCCCGATGATAATGCTGCTAGAGCCATAAACGGTTTATAAGTTGACCCAGGGGGGTACAGTCCTTTAAGAGGTCTGTTTAAAAGAGGCTTGTCCGGAGATGTATTTAGTTCTTGCCAAATTTTTTGATCAATCCCATCGATAAATGCATTGGGGTCGAAATTAGGCAGTGAAACAAAAGCAAGAATTTCACCCGTTGACGGCTCAATAGCAACTAGCCCTCCTTTTCTCTTGCCAAAACTGTTTTCGACGAGCTTCTGCAATTTTGCATCAATCGTTAATGCAATGCTTTTACCAGGCACGGGAGGACTATTGTTCAGTTCTCTGATCATTTTCCCCCCTGCTGTAACTTCAACATGTTGGTACCCTATCTTTCCACGAAGAAGGTGTTCGTAGCTTTCTTCGACACCAAGCTTACCAACATGGGTAAAGCCCCTATATTGCTTTGCGTTATTTTGCTTTTTTTGCCGTAATAGGTCATTTTCAGAAATTCTTCCGATATGGCCCAAGATATGAGAGGAACTAGTTCCTAAAGGGTAACTCCTTATTAACCTTGGCCTAACCTCAACGCCGGGTAAATTTTGAATTCGGGTGACTAATTTTGCAACTTCAATATCGCTTAGAGGACCCCGCAAGGGGAGACCGTCGTATGAGCGAACCTCCTTTCTTAGCCGGTTAAATTTTCTAACATCGTTTTTTGTTATTTCAATAACTTCTCTGAGCTTTCGAATGGTTTTTTGAAAACCTTCAATTTTGGATGGCTGTAATTCGAGGTAAAACCCTGCATCGTTTCTTGCCATCACCGTTAGGTGCCTATCGAAAATCATTCCTCGCGGAGCTTGTTGGGGAAGAAGTATAACCCTGTTATCCTCAGCCTTTGAGGAATGTTTCTCGTGTTCTATAATTTGGAGCCAGGCAAGCCTTAATAACAAACATGCTAGTACTATTGAAACTACTAATGCTAGGGAACTTGCTCTTACTCGAAAAATTTTTTGATTTTCACGAGAAAAAATCATATTTTGATTCTTGGGCTTGAGGGCCGAGCCGTTAAAGCTGTCCCAGAACGTCTGTTAATTAATTTCAGCATTGCCCACCCCACAAGGAAAGCAGTGACAGACTCTAAAACTGGCCTAAAGATAAACCACCAAGGCGCTGTAGTTCCATCAGCTATGTACCGAATTATCGCATCGATGAAAAGAGCGAAGGCAAAAATCGGCAATAAATTAATAGATTGATTCGTCAATGTGTACCAACTTAATCTTCTCTGAAATACATTTGTAGTAAAGCAAAGAACTGTATATAAAAGGGCGTGTTGGCCTAAAAATGTCCCTGTATAGACATCCATTATTATTCCCATAAACCAGGCAAAAAACAAGTTTACCTTTCCTGGTGTGTAGATATTCCAGAAAACAAAAATGACTGCTAAAAAATCAGGCCATGGAAAAAGTTTTGTCGTAGGAACAAGATTTCCGAGAAACGCAATGAAGATAGAAATATAAAAAATTTTTACAGTAGGCTTTCTACGCAATAAGTTATTCGGTTCCATCTTCCATCTTCTCTTTAAGCAAAACCATAACCTGATGTTGCAAACCAGCGCTCGATGCAACTCGACCGACTATTTTAGGAAATTGTCCCGCCTTGGCTGGGCTCACGCTAATTACGTGACCAACCATTATTCCGGGGGGATATACACCTCCTAAACCGGAAGTGATAACTTCATCTCCAACTTTTATATTGGCGCTTATGTCAGCATACTGTAACTCAAAGGTTGCTCTGTTACCCTGGCCCTTTGTGATCCCTATCACCTCTGAGGCAGGCAAGGAGACTGGTACCGAAACACTCGAATCTGAGACTAGCGTAAGTTCCGCTGAGGTGTTATATACTCTGCTCAACTGGCCGAGTATTCCGCGAGCAGTGATGACTGGATAGCCAACGGCTAATTCGTCCGATTCACCTTTGTTTATAACAACTTTGTCAGTGTAAATGTCAGGCAATTCATATCTTATTTCAGCATTTACAAAAGAGGGGTCCAGTTTAACTTGTAAACCTAATAGTGTTCTGAGTTCCTTGTTCTCATCTTCTAATTGCTGAATTTTTAGCATGATTTTTGCGTTAATTCTCAAATCATCCTCAAGTTTATTGATTTTTCTATTGAGAGATAAAACCGTAGAAGCGTGTTCAGATAAGGAAACAAAAGCATCTCGTGGTAATAACAATATTTCAATGACCGGCCTGGTTATGGAAAAAAAAGTACTTCTAATTTTGGTAATAAAGTTTAAATTCAAATCGAGAACGATCAAAGTCATCGATAGTATCAAACAAATAACGAAATTTATTGTTATCGAGGAACCTTGTTTAAACAGCGGAGGAGGTGATTGTGACAGGGACACAGCAAATATTTACTCGGTGGCGAGGAGAGGACCCAATTCATCCACCCTATCAATCGCTTCCCCACACCCACGAACAACACATGTAAGCGGGTCCTCAGCTAAATAGACAGGCAGTCCGGTCTCTTCCATTAGTAGCCTATCTAAGTCTCTAAGTAACGCGCCACCACCTGTTATAACTACCCCTCTCTCAGCTATATCAGCTGCTAATTCAGGTGGGGTATTCTCAAGCGCATTTTTAATTGACACAACTATTTGGTTAATTGGGTCAGTGAGCGCCTCAAGAATTTCATTGCTGGAGACTGCAAAAGTTCTCGGGATCCCCTCGGACAAATTTCGCCCTCTTACTTCCATTTCATGGACTTCACTACCGGGAAAGGCGGATCCAATCTGTTTTTTGACCATTTCTGCAGTTTGTTCTCCGATCAACATCCCGTAATTTCGCCTAATATAGTTTACTATGGCTTCGTCAAACTTATCTCCTCCAACTCTTACACTCGCTGAATAAACCAAGCCTCCCAGAGAGACAACCCCTATTTCACTAGTCCCTCCTCCAATATCCACAACCATGGAACCGGAGGGCTCGCCGACAGGCATCCCTGCCCCTATACAGGCCGCCATGGGTTCTTCAATCAAATAAACTTTTGAAGCTCCAGCAGATAGCGCAGATTCTCTAATTGCTCTCCTTTCTACTTGCGTCGAACCACATGGTACGCAAATTATTACCCTGGGGCTGGGAGAGAACATTTTTTTTTGGTGCACCATTTTTATAAATTGTTTCAACATTTGCTCTGTAACGGTGAAGTCAGCAATAACACCATCCTTCATTGGTCTTACCGCTTCTATATTGCCCGGAACCTTGCCTAGCATTTGTTTTGCCTTGGAACCTACGGCTTCAATAATTTTTTTCCCTCCGGGACCCTCCTCCTGCCTAATCGCTACTACAGATGGTTCATTAAGCACAATACCTTTACCTCTCATATAAATAAGTGTATTTGCAGTGCCAAGGTCTATTGCAAGGTCTTGAGAAAAATATCCGCTTAAAAAACCAATCATAATGTCCTCGTTCTTAATTCTTTCATCAAAATATAATTATAATTAAATAAATCAATGGAGATCTTCTTTATATGAAATTACATAACCGAGACGCACAAAAACTGTTCGCTTTGTCTAAGCTTAATATCAACAAAAATGAGCAAGAATCTTTAAGTCAAGATTTATCCTCAGTATTGTCATGGGTTGGCTCCTTGCAAAGTGTGAACACTAAACACGTTCGTCCTATGGTACATCCAGTTCCATTGAAAGTGTTTTGCAATGATGACCTTCCCCCAGAAAATATCTCCTTGGACAACGCTCTAAAAAATGCGCCTGAATCAGAGAACAATCACTTTCTGGTGCCGAGAGTTATTGATCAAGCTTGAGTTGAAAAGCTTTTAGATTATTGTGCAAAATATAAGGTTACTACGAAAATCTCTTGAAACCAAAAAAATTGGTGTTTTAGAGCTAGTGACAGATCTCTTACGAGAGTTCGAAGCAAATCATCTGGGAGCTGTACTTTGCGTAAATAAGGAGGAGTCTTTTAGACAGGCAGAGGAAGCCCAAAAAAAAATTGACGCTGGTATTTCGCAGCCTCTACTTGGAATTCCTTGCGCTCATAAAGATGTTTTTGTTACGGAGAAATGGCGGACAACTGCTGGGTCAAGGATTTTAGCGGACTACCGAAGTCCGTTTGACGCAACTGTAGTGAAACGAATCGCCGAATCAGGAGCAGTCTGTCTAGGCAAATCAAGTTGCGATGAGTTTGCAATGGGTTCTGCAAACCAAAACTGTGCTTTTGGTCCATGTTTAAATCCTTGGGATAAGACAGCAATCCCTGGAGGTTCCTCAGGAGGGTCAGCAGCTCTCGTTGGAGCGGGGCATGTCTCTTTCGCAACCGGCACAGATACTGGTGGGTCTATTAGACAACCTGCTGCTATGTGTGGGGTGACAGGTATAAAGCCTACATACGGACTAGTCTCTCGTTGGGGTATTATTGCCTACGCATCAAGTTTGGATCAAGCGGGTCCGATAGCAAACTCTGCTTATGATTGCGGGCTGGTTTTAAATGCTATGGTAGGTTTTGATCCGAGAGATTCAACCAGTCAGAGAACTGAGTCAGTTGATTATTGTGCGCTAATGGATGCTGATAAAGAAAAAACAGGAAAAATGCCTCTAGAAGACATGGTTTTAGGAATACCTAGGGAATATACTAAAGCAATTTATTCACACGAGGTAGCTGTGGCGTTTCAAGAATCTATCCGAACATATGAGAGACTCGGGGCTACTGTTAAGGAGGTTTCTCTCCCGCATGCAAATCATTCTGTAGCTGCTTATTACGTTA
>JAOINQ010000024.1 GCA_028139685.1 Betaproteobacteria bacterium | reverse complement strand
CTTTAGGTATCGGCTGTATCAGTTTTTGGGATTCTATTTGTAATTGTAACGCAGTAATAGGTTCTCCTAAATCTCCTGAGACCCAGATGTCGTCACCTAACTTCATTCCATTTCTTCTTAATGCTGTTTCACCTTCTATATACCCGATTGCTGTAACGGAAAAGAAATTATGACTAGATTTATGTTTTATAGTATCTCCACCCAATAGTTCGCATTTATAGTTTCTACTAAGCTCAAACAAGCCCCTCGAAAAGGCAAGCAACCATGATGAATTTATTGAACTCAAACCCAACCCAAGCGTGAACCCCAAAGGGCAAGCACCCATTGCGGCTAAATCTGAGAGGTTCACGGCCAAAACTCTCTTGCCCAAAGAAAAAGGATCAATTTCTGATGAGAAATGGACACCTTCTGCCAGCATATCCGTCGTAACCACAAGAGGAAAATTCTTATCCAACTTAAAGACAGATGCATCATCCCCAACTCCGACAAAGAACCGATTAGACAATAATGGATTTACTGGGAATCCATTTTTTTTAAAAAACTTTTCAATGCATTGAAACTCATCCATCAATGGCTCTCGCCTCTCAATTTTTTTGCAATTTTGTCTAAAACTCCATTAACAATTCTGTGCCCATCGTTACTACCTAAACACTTGTCCACCTCTACAGCTTCATTAATAATTATCTTTAGTGGTATGTCAATTCGTTCTTTTAATTCATAAGTCGCGACCAGCATTACAGCCTCTTCAACTTTTGAAAGTCTATCTAATGAGATATTTAAAAATGGCGCTATTAATTCCTTAAGTTCAACAATATTTTTTAATGTATTGTTGAAAATATCTTCGAAAAAGACAATATCTGCAAAGGTATATAAGTCCTGTTCTGAAAGGTAATCAATGATTTCAGAATTTTTATCCTCCGCGTAAAGATAGCTGTAAACACCCTGTATGGCAAGTATTCTAGAGATTCTTCTAGCACTGACATCTTTGCCAAAACCATTATTGTTAATTGTTCTATTCATACTTAAATTAATTTCACTTTTTTAGTTCATTTTTCTAGTGATTTAGATAAGTCAACCATGTAAATAAGTGTCTTTGCGAAGGATCTACCTTTGCTAACAGACCTTTCAAGTGCTTGAGTTTCATTCTCTACAGTAAGAATTCCATTTATACAGGGGATATTTTTGTTACATGAAGCCTCTCGTATCCCTCTAGCTGATTCATTCGCAACTATCTCAAAGTGATAAGTTTCTCCTCGCAAAATACACCCTAAAGCGAGAATTCCATCGCAGTTCTCATAAGCTAATATCCTACTTATAACAAAAGGTATTTCCAGAGCACCTGGGACCTTAGTTATTTTTAATTGCGGACTATTAATTCCGTAAAGCTCAAGCTCGGAACATGAGTCTGCTAGCAATCTATCGGTATATTTTTCATTAAATAAAGAACAAATGATTCTTAGGCGATAAGATGACCTATCCAAACTTGATAGCTCTAAATCACCAATATTTTGTCCCATCAAGTATTTCTCCCAGGTGGAAGATAATCGACGACCTCTAGTCCATACCCATTCATACTTGGCATTTTTAATTTTTCTGACAAAACAATCATTTTCCTGATTCCAATATCTCGAAGAATCGCTGCTCCCAACCCATAGTTTCTTAAGGTTCTACTTGATTTTCTATCTCTCTTTTCTACGTCATCCTCAAATTTTTTTAATGAAGCAAAAAAAGCATTAGAGGACCTGGCACAGTTTAACATTACAAAAGCACCGCCATCACTACTCGAAATTTTTCTCATAGACGACTCAAATGTCCAATTTTTATTTTTGTTTCCGCCTAGAGGCAAGGCGTCTAGGACAGTAAATGGCTCATGAACCCTAATAAAAGCAACTTTTTCTTTCAAGTTATTCCCTTTTACCAGTGCCACATGTGGTTGCTTTTCTATTAAGTCCTGGTATAGCCGGACCTGAAAACCACCCCAATCCGTCTCAATGTTAAAACTCCTCCGTAATTCAAGTAGACTCTCTGTTTGACTCCTATATTCGATCAAATCCGCAATCGTTCCAATCCTTAACTTATGTTCCCTAGAGAATTTAATTAAATCAGGTAGCCTTGCCATTGTTCCATCATCGTTCATGATTTCACAAATTACTGAGAAGGGAGGTAGACCAGCAAGTCTAGCTAAATCGCAACCTGCCTCTGTATGACCCGCTCTTGAAAGGACCCCTCCATCTCTGGCCATCAGCGGAAACACGTGACCCGGTTGCTTCAGATCTTCAGGCTTCGCTTCCTTTCGAACTGCTCTTAAGATAGTATGAGCCCTATCAGCAGCACTAATGCCCGTTGTTACCCCGCTGGAAGCCTCAATAGAAACCGTAAAAGCCGTTCCCTGCGAGTTGTCTGATACCATCAATGGTAACTTAAGTTTTTCGCAATGGGTTCTTGTTAAAGTCAAACAAATTAATCCTCGACCAAACTTTGCCATGAAGTTAATCGTTTCCGCAGAAACGAAATCGGCAGCTATTAATAAATCTCCCTCATTCTCTCTATCCTGATCATCGATTAAGATAACCATTTTCCCCTGTTTAAGGTCTTCAACGATCTCAGAAACTCGAGAAATAGAAAGATCCTCTTTCAAATTACCCTCGATTATCTTTTTGTTCGCTGCGAACCGACAAAAATTGATCAACCATTTTTGCAATAGGATCGATTTCAATATTTACTATCGATTCAGTAGTCAGGTTGGATAAGTTAGTTTGCGTTAATGTGTGCGGAATTAAATTTACTAGAAAGCGACAGCTTTGATTTTTCAAATCAACTTCATTGATAGTCAAGCTAACACCGTTGACCGCAATAGACCCTTTTTTGGTTAACATAGGGTAAAACTTTTTATCCGTTAAAAATGAAACCACTCTTGAGTCCCTAGATTGTATTACATCACTGATTTTCGCTGTTCCATCTACGTGACCGGTTACGATATGACCTCCCAAACTTCCCCCAACACGGAGTGGAGGTTCGAGATTAACAGTGCCTGCTTTATCCAGTCCTACAGTTACATCAAGAGTCTCATTTGAAACATCAGCTTCAAAATGACCTAGTCCTTTCGAAACAATTGTCAAACAAACACCATTAACGGAAACACTATCACCAACCGAGTGCTTAAAAAAATTTTTAACACTCCACGAAACCCTTACTCGAACTTGCCTTTCCCTACTCAAAGATGGAGTACTTAAAAATCTAACTGGCTTTAGAAAACCAGTTTCAGTAACTATTCCACTAAACATTCTTTAAAACAGGATTATCGTATTTTTTATTCCTCAGAATCATACGCACATCATCACCAATCATACTCACATCTGTAAAAGACCATTCACTTTTCCTATTCAGTAACTCTCTTTCGTTTGCTTTATCAATAAACGACAATCCCTTACCTAAAATCTTCGATGATTGATAAATTAGTAATTCATCTATTAACCTTTCCTTAAATAAAGAAGTTACTAAGCCTGGACCGGCCTCAACTTGAACTTCGTTACATTTCTGTTCTGCCAACTTTGCAAGCAGTAATTTTAAGCTGAATCGAGCTATACCAGGCTTAGCGCATGGTAGTTGGATTACATCAATATTTTTGTCCTTCATCGCCTTGATTTTATCAAATTTAATTGAGTCCTTTGCATTTATAGCCGCCAATATAGTCTTACCTTTAGCGAAAACCTTCGAATCTGTATCGCATATTAAGTTTGGGTCAACAATAACCTTGACAGGATTTCTCAAACTTTTATCGCCTACTCTAACTGTTAAGAGTGGATTGTCCTTACGTATAGTCTGACTACCGGTAAGTATACAGCAAGATCTGGCTCTCCATCGATGTCCATCTTCCCGTGCCTCTGCACATGTTATCCATTTGCTTTCCCCCGACTTTAAGGCAATAAATCCATCTAAAGATTTTGCGATTTTAACGCGCACCCAGGGCAAACCTGTTTTCATCCGTTTAAAAAACCCAGGGTTGAGTTCAAAGGATTGATTAAAATCATCTCTCATAGAGACGCTTACACCGGCTTTTTTTAGTATTGCTAAACCTTTTCCAGCTACAAGAGGATTTGGATCCGAGCTGGCCACAATTACCTCTCTAATTCCAGATCTAAGAATTTCATCAGTACATGGACCAGTTTTTCCTTTAAAACTACAAGGCTCTAACGTTATATACATAGAACTATTGCGAGCTTTTTCTCCCGCTGATTTAATTGCGATTATTTCTGCATGGTCCTGGCCGGTCCAGCGATGATAGCCTTCTCCAACTATCTTCCCATCCTTTACAATTACACAACCTACTCTTGGATTTGGCATAGTCGTATTTAGGCCTTTCCTAGCAAGTTCAAAAGCTCTGTCCATAAAAACACAATTTAAAAGATTCATGAGATGTTAATGTTATATTCTGATATTTTTTTTTGACTTAACTTCATTAAGCAAATCTTGAAAATCGGAAACGTCTTCAAAACTTCTATATACAGAAGCAAACCTTACGTAGGCTACATTATCAATTCTACGTAGCTGCTTCATCACCAGCTCCCCTATGAACTGGCTACCGATCTCCTTTTCGCCCAAGGTCGCTAACTTATCTTCAATCTGTGTTACTGCTGTATCAACAGCATCCGCAGGTACGGGTCTTTTCCTTAACGCCAGACGCATGCTTGCCTTTAATTTTGCGGAGCTATATTCTGACCTAGCGCCGTTTCGCTTCACTACAACTGGGAGAGAAATTTGAATGCTTTCTAAAGTCTTAAACCTTTTTCCACAAGCTAAACATTTCCTTCGACGAAGTATCTCCAACCCGCTCTCAGCTAGTCTAGTATCTGTCACCTGTGTGTCCTGAGAACTACATATGGGACATCTCATATCTTTTCTTTTTCTAAAAAATTATTTGCTAAGTAAGCATTGCTCTCGACCGTAATGTTTGATTGTTCTCATAATTAACAATTCCGGACTCGCAAAAGAATAAAAAACAAAGCACTCCAAACATTAGATTTGCTGCTAAAAGGTGTAGTGGCTGTATGAACATGGGAAAACCCAAATGGTTAAGAGCGCCTCCTATCAACATTTGGGCGAGAACTAAAATTATATATAAGCTGCCCCAACGCACCTTAACGTCACTAAAAAGAGACTCCCATGTTGAAATTTCCCTGAGTTTCGTTTTTGAATTAACCTTGCTTCTTACTATATAACTTAGGGCTAAAACTGCAAAAACCAAAAGTACCCATGAAAATGATCGATGCACATAAAAAATCCACGGGACAATGTCAATAAGATTTTCCCTGTCAATAAGTTCATCTAGTTTGAATGCCCAATCAACACTCTCTCTTATCTGTATACCCATACCAATTTGTATAACCAAACACAATACACACAAGCCGATGCAGATATTTGCTCGTTTATTGAATACCATTGAAACAGGAGGGAACACGTTAGATGTTCGAGAATTGATAAAACCTAAGATTAAAAACATTTGCACTAAAAAGGCTCCTAGCATGTGCATCGAAACGAGAAGCGGTCTTAGATCCGAAGCCACTACCTGAGAGCCTAACCAACCGTTAAAAATGATAGATAGTAGCGCTCCGACGGCAAAGTATAGTGTCTTATTAGTAGCCTTATTACTGATGAAACAAAAAAATACTAAAGTTAGCGATACGAGACCTAAAAGAGCGCCAGCCAATCTATTAAGATATTCGGTCCATGTATGTACAGGATTGAAGCTAGGGTTCTCAGCCTGAGAACCATGTAAAAATTTTTCCCAATTTTCGGGTAATTCCGCCTCACTAGTTGGAGGTATAAATTTACCGAAACACAAAGGCCAGTCTGGACAACCCATTCCAGCTCCAGTAGCCCTCACGGTACCTCCTGCGAGAATTACAATATAAACCAGACCTAAACAAAGTAAAAATAAACCAGAAACTCTGGGGTTAAAATTTTGCATATGTTATTCCACCCTTACTCTAATAAAACTTCTTTTCCCAACCTGTAAAACATAACACCCATTTTTCAGAACCAGTTCCCTTTCGAGCACTTTTTGTCCGTCAACGCGAACGGCACCCTGTTGGATAGATCTAAATGCATCTGAGGTCGATCTGACTAAACCAGTATTCTTCAACAAAAACACTATGTCAAAACCCTTGCCTTTGAAAACCTTTTCATCAATAGATTCGGGGATTTTATTATTTTTAAATCTTTCTTCAAAATCATTGGCGACTTTTATTGCTGTCTCCCGATTGTAAAATCTACCGACTATATCAGAAGCCAATTCTATTTTAATATTTTTCGGGTTTTGTCCTTCTAAAACACTTTGCTTAAGCTTTTTTTTCTCGCTATCACTCTTGAAAGTCAAGAGATCAATATATCTCCACATTAGCTCATCTGATAAAGACATAATTTTTCCAAACATCTGATCAGCTTCGTCTTTTAACCCTATATAGTTATTCTTCGATTTACTCATTTTCTCCACGCCATCTAGTCCCTCAAGAATTGGCATGGTCAAAATACACTGGACGTCCTGTCCAAAAAAACGCTGGACATCTCTTCCCATAAGAAGATTAAATTTTTGATCAGTTCCGCCCAGCTCTAAATCAGAATTTAAAACAACAGAATCATAACCTTGCATAAGGGGGTATAAAAACTCATGCAAGGAAATTGATTTTCCTGATTGATAACGGTTCGTAAAGTCGTCTCTTTCTAACATTCGAGCTACTGTCGTGACTCCAGCTAACCTTATCATCTCTGATGAGCTTAACTTGTTAGCCCACTCCGAGTTTTTCCTTACTATAACAGCATCCATATCAACAATAAGACCGACTTGTTCAAAATAGGTTCGGGAATTTTCTTCTATTTCGTCGTCTGTTAAAACGGGCCGTGTAGTATTTCGTCCACTGGGGTCACCAATCTTAGCCGTAAAATCTCCTATTAAAAGAGTGACTTTATGTCCTAGCTTTTGTAGCTCTCGCAGTTTCATTAGAACTACAGTGTGCCCCAAATGCAAATCTGGGGACGTTGGGTCAAGGCCTAACTTAACATTTAATGGCTTCCCTTCTTGCAGAGAGAGAATGACCTTTTTTTTCAAATCGCCTTCAACAAGTATTTCTTCAGACCCTCTTTGAATAATTTCAAATATTTCTTTAACCTTTTCATTGTCAATATTGGCGGAATCTAGGTTATCCTTCTCAATAGAATCTGTTGACATATATTAGGACCTCAAAATGAACGGACTTGTACTTGGAGTGATGACTGGAACTAGCTTAGATGCAATTGACATAGCACTTCTTCAAATAAAAAAAAATTTACCTTTCAAACTTGTCGACTTCTATAGCAAAAAGATTCCTCAAAAGCTGAAGGAGGAAATCCAATCACTTATGCCTCCTAATATAACAAACATTCAGACTTTAGCTAAAATTACTAACAAATTTTCACGAGAGATTGCCAACAATATAAATATTTTTTTAAAAAAAAACCGCTACAAATCTAGGATAATCGTATGTGGAGTGCACGGGCAAACCATTGTACATAGCCCGCAACAAGGATTTAGTTTGCAAATTTGTAACCCCCATCTAATTGCAGAGTTAACAGAGTTGAGGGTTGTTTTTGACTTTAGAAACAGAGATATAGTTAGGGGTGGACAAGGAGCTCCGCTTGCTCCATTGTTTCATTCCCAAATATCGCCTAAAGGTTTTCAAACCGCATTCGTAAACATTGGAGGAATTGCCAATATATCGATAATAACGAAAACAAGGACTCGTGGTTTTGATGTAGGACCAGGAAATTGTTTAATTGACTTCTGGGTCAAAAAAATCAAGAATCGAAGATTTGATTTCAATGGCAACTGGGCTAAGAAGGGCAATATAAACTCCCAGCTATTAAGAGTTTTTCAAAGTGATGTTTTTTTCAAAAAGAAATTCCCAAAATCAACAAGCACACAATATTTCAGCTCTGAATGGCTAGAAGAAAAACTAAGAAAATTTAAAACTGAAATTTCCAACCAAGATATACAAGCAACATTGACCGAACTTACAGCGACAGCAATTTGTAAATGGATACCAAGATCATGCGAAGAGGTATATGTCTGTGGGGGCGGTTTTAAAAATTCTCATTTAATAGAAAGAATAAAAGTTAATACTAAAAAAACTGTTAAATCTACAGAAGCGATTGGATGGGATCCAATGTGCATCGAATCTTGCTGTTTCGGCTGGTTAGCCTTACAAACATATCTCGGAAATGATTTAGATTTGAGAAAGATCACTGGGTCCAGAAATATCGGAGTATCCGGAGCAATAACTGCGTAATCACATAAAGTCGTAAAGCCGCCCTTTATTAAATATGTTTTTCGGGTCAAAAACTTTTTTCAAATTTAAGTGCACCCTTTTACTTGCATTCCCTAATTGAGAAAAACTCCCATACTTCTCCTTAATGGATTGTGACGCGTGATAAATTGTAGCGTGGCCCCCTGCTCGTGCAACCTTGTCTCTAACTGACAAAGGAGACTCTTTACTCTTTACCCATCGTAATGCGCCCATCCACTCGAAAATCAAATCTTCACTTGTAACTAAATTAACATCCGTAGCCAAAGGCACGGATATCCGCCAAAGAATTTCGTCATCACTAACCTTATCGGTAAAAAATTTAAAATTTTGATCTCTGATATTATTCCAAAAACTTGTTGCGCGATTATCCATAACACTATGATTTTTAAATTTTCCTGAGATTTTCTTTAAAGCATGGCTGACCAGCGCCTCTTTACCAGAAAGCCTTATATACAGTCTTTCTTTTTTTCGAAACTCCCCCATCTCTACATTCGTCCAAAATGAGCCGGATATGGGTAATTGTTCCGTATAACAAAACTTTATTGTTTCTGACAACTCGTTGCGAGCAACTCCCAGCTCAACTGTTATTTCAGATAGTGGCTGAGGATATGTCCTTAAAAAGGCCTCAGTGATTAATCCAAGACAGCCGAGCGCTCCAACATTCAGACGGGATACATCATATCCCGCAACGTTTTTTATCACAGACCCTCCAAATCGCATTAATTTTCCGTTGCCGTCCAATATAGTCAGCCCCAAAACTGATTCCCTGCAACCACCATAAAAAAACCGACCAGGGCCACTCAACCCGGATGCTATCATTCCACCTACAGTTCCGACTCTTTCTTCTAATCCGGGTATTGTTTTTGTCTTAAACCTAGGAGGCTCGAAATTTAGAAACTGGTTTCTAGAAAAAAGTTCTTTTTCCAAACTAATAATACTTGTACCAGAACGCACTCTTACAACGAGTTCTGAAGGATCGTAATCAATAATGCCATCATTTGTTGTTGTATCTAATTCCATATGAGGGCTTATATCAGGATTTCCATAAAACTTCTTTGAATTATGTCCTGTGATGACTAGATTAGATCTTCGATGTCTCGCCTCTTCGATCAACTGCCTCGAATCTGTAATAAAACTATTTTCCATTTAAAGAAAAGCCCCTTAATTCTATTTAAAAACTTGGGATCTCTTTAAATTCCCTATTATCCTTGTGAACATGTTTCCTACCTTTTTCAACACACCTCGAAAGAACAGGAATTACCTTGCCAGGGTTAAATATGTTGTTTTTGTCGAAAGAAAATTTCACCGCGGAAAAAGTATTTCTCTCGTCTTCAGAAAACTGAACGCACATCGAACCTAACTTTTCTAAACCGACCCCATGCTCTCCGGTTATTGTTCCCCCGAATTTCACACACAAATCTAGAATTTCTTCGCCGAACTTCTCCGTTTTTTCAAACTCTCCTGGCTGCGCAGAATCAAATAAGATTAATGGATGCAAGTTACCGTCTCCGGCATGAAAAACATTGATACACCTAAGATTATACAACCCTTCCATTCTCTCAATCTCCCGCAACATAACCCCAACTTTTTTCCTAGGTATTGTGCCGTCAATACAATAATAATCTGGCGAAAGTCTTCCAGACGCAGGAAACGCATTCTTCCTACCCGACCAAAATAAATTTCGTTGATGATCATCAACAGAAACAAGGCACTTCGAAGCACCAAACTTTTTTAATGTTCCTACCATTAAATCAATTTCCTCATCAACCTCTGCAGCCAGTCCATCAGACTCGCAAAGAAGGATCGCTGCCGCCTCAGTGTCATATCCAGCATGCACGAAATCCTCCACGGCCTGCACCATTCCTCCATCCATCATTTCTAATCCGGCGGGTACGATTCCCTCTGAAATAATCCCTGCCACCGCATCGGCAGCGTCTTCTACCGCATTGAAAGATGCCATAATCACCTTTGCAGAACTTGGCCTAGGCAGTAATCTAACGGTTATCTCGGTAATAACTACCAACATTCCCTCTGATCCCACTATGAGCGATAAAAGGTCTAGTCCCGGGAAATCAAACGAGTCCAAACCAAAATTTATAACATTACCTTCGCAGTCTACAGCGCGAACACTGACTACATTGTGGAGTGTTAAACCGTACTTTAAACAATGCACTCCACCAGAGTTCTCAGCAACATTTCCCCCAATAGAACAGGCTATTTGCGAGGAAGGATCCGGAGCGTAAAAAAGATTAAACTCCTTCACTTTTTCCGATATTGCTATATTTCTTACGCCAGGTTGAACAACAGCCATTCTTTGTTCAGGACTAACTTTCAGTATTTTATTAAGCCTAGATGTAGACAAAACTATCGAGCCGTTGGTGGGCACGGCTCCGCCAGACAGACCAGTTCCGGCCCCCCTTGTAACGACAGGGGTATTATACTTACTGCAAATTTTAACGATCTTAACGATATCATCCTCAGATTCTGGAAGAAGCACCATGCCCGGAATACCAGAATAACCCGACAACCCGTCCCGTTGATAAACTTGAATACTGGACTTATCTGTTATAATTTGGTCGGTTTTCAAAAAAACTTTTAATTCTTCTAACAAATTCTTATCCATGGTTGTGTATCCTAACTTATGAAAAACAGATTGGACCGGATAGTAACAAAAGGCGGTGATTCCGGCTTGACTAGTATAAATCCAAACAAGAGAATTTCAAAAAATTCCGATATTGTTAAATTTCTTGGTGATTTGGACGAACTTAATGCTTATATAGGCACTTTAAAAGCAGATTTGTTCACTATTAATCCAACGGAAAATTCACTGAAAGTTGTGTACGCATGGATCACCACAATACAACATACGTTATTTGATATTGGAGGTGCTATTTGCTCAGAAAACATGGGAATTTTTGACGAGAAGGCAGTTGTGTTTCTAGAAGAAATTATTCACGAAATAAATCAAGATTTACCTCCTCTAAAAGAATTCGTCTTGCCAGGTGGAAGTCAATTGGGGGCGAAAGCACACGTATCAAGGACCGTATGCAGGCGGGCAGAGAGATCGCTAGTGAATTTACTCGAAAATAACCCCGAATACAAAAAGTACCAGAAAGGCTCCGTTTTACCCTACATCAACAGATTATCCGACTTTTTTTTCGTTTTAAGTAGACGATTAGACAGAATTTGTAAGTTAGATGAGCAAACGTGGGAAACTAGCAAAAAGAGAAAAAATAAATAAATTCACAGCTGTATTTACACTGAGTTAGAGCTTAGATCTCCTCTCTTTGACCGCACTAGATAAATTTTCTAAAATTCCCACCGTCTCAGGCCATGATATGCATGCATCCGTAATACTCTTACCATATTCCAATTTTGATATATCCGTAACACTTCCGAGATCTTGTCTACCCGCAATAATGTTACTTTCAATCATTACACCAAAAACGCTCTTATCCCCGGAAGAGATTCTCTCGCACAAGCTGTCGCACACAATATGTTGATTTTCTGGTTTTTTGTTGGAGTTCCCATGACTAGCATCAACCATAACTTTCGGAGATGCCTCGTTCCGGTTGAGTTCCTTGACGAGTCCTGCAATAGTATCAACATCATAATTAGGACTCTTCCCACCTCGTAAAATAACATGGCAATCGGCATTTCCCGCCGTTTTTACAATTGCCGACTGCCCTGACTTCGTTACAGACAGGAAATGGTGCGAGTGGCTGGAAGCTCTAACAGCATCGACAGCAATACTAACGTTTCCTGTTGTACCGTTCTTAAATCCGACCGGGCATGATAATCCAGATGCTAATTCTCTGTGTATTTGAGATTCTGTGGTACGGGCCCCAATAGCTCCCCACGAAACTAAGTCCGCAATATATTGTGGAGAAATTACATCCAAAAATTCTACCCCTGCTGGCATTGCTAAATTATTTATCTCAAAAAGTAATCGCCTTCCGACTCTGAGACCTTTGTTGATATCAAAAGAGTTATTTAAA
>JAOINQ010000023.1 GCA_028139685.1 Betaproteobacteria bacterium | reverse complement strand
AACCTGCTCTTTATTCTGAGGAGAAAAAACTTGCCCTTCCCGTAGTGCTTAGCAGCTTTTTACTATTTCTGGCTGGGATGGCTTTCGCTTATTTTGTCGTGTTTCCAGCTGCATTCAATTTCATTATTGCTTTTTCCCCATCCGAAGTAGAAATAGCGACTGATATAGACAAGTATTTTTCCTTTGTTATGTCATTGTTTCTGATTTTTGGTCTGTCATTCGAAACACCTGTGGTACAAATGCTTCTTGTAAGACTAGACTTTGTCTCATTGGAGAAAATGGTGGTTTTTAGACCTTATTTTATTGTTTTGGCATTTGTGATAGCCGCCATTGTTACTCCGCCTGATGTTGTTTCTCAATTGATGCTAGCCTTATTTTTAATTGAAAATTTTCTTCCCTCCAGGATAACTTGGGGGAATTGATATGAAAGCGAATTATCTTTTCCTCACCTAGGGATTCGCTTGAACCGTTAATTGATGAGCTCAGATCATTAATCTCGTTTTCTAAAGATATTAATTCCTCCCCATATCTTTTGCCAAAATCTTTTAACTCATCTTTTGCAGCCTCGTATTCAGAAAAATTCAATTCTTTTTCTACGTCCGACTTGACTTTGGAAACGTAATTTTGAGCTCTACCAGCTAGTATGCCCAAAGTCTTGAAAACCACAGGCAATCTTTCGGGTCCCACTATTAGTAGGCAAGCCAAAGCCACGATAACTATTTCGAAAAAACCAACGTCAAGCACCCGAGCCCCAAAAAAATCCTTATTCCTTGTTTTTCTCTCTCGCCTGGACCGTGAAAGTTTCCGATTCCGACAAATCTTTGGTCTCGTTACTTTCTATCGAAGAAAGGCCTTCTTCTTTATTTCCCTCCTTAAGTCCATCCTTAAAGCCCCTTACCGCGCCTCCCAAATCAGAGCCGAGGTTCTTAAGTTTCTTTGTTCCAAAAACAAGAATAATGACTAATAGTACAATCAACCAGTGCCATATACTAAATGTTCCCATAATAAATCCGTCCCCTTCCTTTCATCGGCCTAAAAACCATTATCCCAATCAGGAAAATTTTGTCCCGATTAAACATGGATAGAATTACCTTTCAAACATTACTCCAAATAGGTTGACATAAACCGGTTGTTTTAGTTTAGCTCGAAAAACTACGAACGGTTTTCCAATCATCAACGTAAAGCTCTGCCGTATTTGGATTCGAATTACAAACATCGGTCATACCGTTGCCAAAAAACGTTTTTCTATGCGCATGCATCTGTCATCTGAAAAAATTACAAGCTTTTCACTTTTCTTTCTCGTTTCTCCTCAAATCCGGAAACACCTTCCCTAGAAAGCAACTCTTCGATAACCTCTTCCAAGCTTATATTAACCTTCTCGAGAAGTACAAGATAATGAAACAATAAATCTGATGCCTCATGAACCATTTCCGAGGTTTGTCCGGAGTTTACGGCGAGGATTAATTCTGTTGTTTCTTCTGTTAATTTTTTTAGTATTTTCTCCTCACTACCCTGTAAAAGAGATGCTACATATGATTGTGATTTATCTGCGTTTCTTCTGTTTTTTATAACTTTTATTGTCCTACTTAAGCCAGTTTCCTTAATCATTCCTCGCCCCTAATAACCTTATCAGTTTCAGTAATTTGCCAGCCATTTTTACTAAACTTTCTAAAAAAACAACTCGGTCTACCGGTATGACATGCAATGCCTTTTATTTGTTCTACAAAAAGTAGCAATGCATCATTATCGCAATCTAAAAATATTTCTTTAACGATTTGGAATTGCCCTGAGGTCTCACCCTTATGCCAAAGACAGTTCCTGGACCTTGAAAAATAAACAGCGGAACCTGTCTCCAAAGTTTTTAAAAGAGATTCTTTTGACATCCACGCAAGCATCAGTACTTGTTTCGACTTAAAATCTTGTGCAATAGAGGGAACTAGGCCTGACGAATTAAAACGAACTAATTCAACAAAATCTGACATTAACACCTTTTCTTTTTAAAAATTGTTTCGCTTCATAAATGGAATATGTACCAAAGTGAAAAATGGATGCTGCTAACACAGCATCGGCTTTCCCTTCAATTAGCCCTTCTACAAAATGCTCGAGATTGCCAACTCCACCCGATGCAATAACTGGGATGTCAACAGTCTCAGAGATGGTACTTGTCAACTGTATATCAAAACCTTTTTTTGTTCCATCTCTGTCCATACTTGTAACCAATAACTCCCCAGCCCCTGCAATTCTCATTTTTTTAGCCCATTCGATAGCATCAATACCTGTTGGCTGCGTCCCTCCGTGGGTAAATATTTCCCAACCCGCTCTTCCCACTCTCTTTTTTGCATCAATAGCCACAACAATGCATTGCGAGCCAAATCTGTTAGAACATTCAGTTACTAAGCTAGGTTCAGTAACAGCTGCTGAATTAATACTTACCTTATCAGCCCCAGCGAGCAACAGAGTTGATACATCCTCGACAGACCGGATGCCGCCCCCAACCGTAAGGGGCACAAAAACCTGCTCCGCAACCTTTGAAACAACTTCTGATAAAGTTCCTCGCCGCTGCTTAGTCGCTGTGATATCTAAAAATGCAATTTCATCAGCTCCCTGGGCAGAGTAACCTTTGGCCACTTCAACAGGATCCCCTGCATCAACAATGTCGACAAAATTGACCCCTTTCACAACTCTACCCGCATCAATGTCTAGACAAGGAATAATTCTTTTAGTCAGCATTTAGTATCAAACTTTCTATTAAGTGTTTCAATTACTTTTTTAAGGCAAATATTACCTTCATAAAGAGCTTTTCCCAGGATAACACCACTGATGCCTTCATCATAAAACGCGGATAGTTTCTCAATCTCATCAGCAGAGGACAATCCACCAGAGGCAATAATAGGTATATTTACAGCCTTCGCTAACCTGAGTGTAGACTTTATATTGATCCCGACTTGCATTCCATCTCGACTTATATCGGTGTATAAAATGTTTTGAATATTTAGTCTCTGGAGTGATTTGGCAAAGTCAATAACGTCTAATTCAGTGGTTTCACTCCAGCCGTGCGTAGCGATCTTTCCTTCTCTGGCATCAAGAGCCACGATGATTTTATTTGAAAATTCGGAACATGCTCTTTCCAAAAAACCAGGATCTTTTACTGCTGCTGTTCCTATCACAACATAAGTCGCTCCGATGTTAATTAGCCTTTCAACCGTCTTGATATTACGTATACCACCACCCACCTGGAATGAAATTTTCTCTCCAAACTTTTTAAGTATTTCTTCAATAGGGTTAGTGTTTTCTTGATTCCCAGAAAAGGCGCCATCTAAATCAACCAGATGAATTCTCGTCGCTTTTTCATTAATCCACCGTCTAGCTACCTGAACTGGATTTTCTGAGTATACGACTGAATCATTCATGAGACCCTGCTTTAATCTCACACAGGAACCTTTTGTAATATCTATGGCAGGGATTGCACAAAAAGCCACTTTTTAAGCTCCTCAAATTACAAAATCACAAATCATGGATTCCAACCTACAAAATTCTTCAAAAGCAGTATCCCGTTTTCAGAACTCTTTTCCGGATGAAACTGGGTCGCAAAAACATTCTCGCTAGAAATAACACTAGCAAACACTTCTCCGTGTATTGTCTCACCCAATACTACGCGGTGATCGTCGGGCTCTGAAAAAAAACTATGAACAAAGTAGAAATAAGCTTTCTCCCCCTCATTTTGTAAAATTCCATTAAAAACTGGGTGGTTTCTCTTAATGCTTACTGTATTCCAACCCATGTGAGGAATTTTTACAGAATTTTCTGTATTAAAGTGCTTTACTTTCCCAGGTAAAAAACCTAATCCTCGACTTCCCCCCTCTTCAGAGTAATCAAACAATATTTGCTTTCCCAAACAAATGCCAAGGAACGGCTTTGTTACCAAACAGCGTCTCAACTCGTCAACGATGTCTAGAGCGTTTAATCTTTCAACACAATCTCTCATGGATCCTTGACCTGGGAATACGACCCTTGATGAATCACGTAAAGTTTTCTTCTCTGAGGCAACTCGAACGTTAACTTCCGGGCAAGCTCTATTAAAGGCTAGTAACACACTTCTTAAATTTCCTACTCCAGTATCAACTACGGCTATCATTGATTGGTCGATTCTCAAAGAACTCCTTTTGTCGATGGGACCGATTCTCCGCTTCCCCCAAAATGACTAGGATCTACAGCTTGTCTGAGCGCTAATGCAAAACATTTGAAAATACTCTCACATTGATGATGGGCGTTATCACCATAGAAATTCTCTATATGTAAAGTAATACCAGCGTGATTCACAAACCCTTGAAAAAATTCTTTTATCAGATCAAGATCGAAATCACCAACTATTTGCCTTTTCCATTGGCATCGGAAATGAAGACCAGGTCGACCAGAAATATCAACAACAACCCTAGACAACGCCTCATCGAGAGGAGCGTAAGCACTGCCAAACCTTTTAATTCCAACCTTATTGCCTAAAGCTCTATGTAGCGCCTGACCAATAGTTATACCAATGTCTTCCACAGTATGGTGTGGATCAACAAGTAAATCCCCATCGGCATCTACGTTTAAAGCAAATTTACCGTGCCTGCTTATCTGATCAAGCATGTGATCAAAAAACGGGAGTCCTGTCTTGTAGCTTCCTTTCGCAACATCATCAAGAGCTAACTGAACTTGAATCGCGGTTTCCCCAGTGTTTCTTTCCACCTTAGCGCTTCGCATATAACCTCTTATAGTAATATAGGGCGATGACAACAAAAAACGATAAACATAAATTTTTCAACCCAAATGTTAACACACTGGAGCCATATGTTCCGGGCAAACAAATTAACGATAGTGAATATTTAAAACTTAATACTAACGAGAATCCCTTCGGACCTTCTCCCCGCGTTAAAGAAACAATTATTAAGTTCTTAGAAAATTCAGAGTCTCTACTGAGACTATACCCTGAACCAGAATCAGACTCTCTCAGAAAAGTAATAGCAAAAAGATACGCGATAAAAAGCGAGCAAGTTTTTATAGGAAATGGCTCAGATGAAGTTTTGTCTCTTTGTTTCCTGACGTTTTTTGCTGGCAGGGGATGTCTGTCATTCCCAGAATTGACTTACAGTTTTTATCCTTCAATTGCAAAGTTATTTAAAATTCCTTTTTCAACATTTAAGTTAAGAAAGGACTTTAGTCTAGATCTAACCAATATCGACCCTGACTCAAAATCGGTAATTTTTCCTAACCCCAACGCTATCACGGGGATTGCTCTTTCCATTGACGTAATCGATCGATTTGTTAGAGAAAATCCTGATAAATTAATTATCATCGATGAGGCTTATGCGGATTTTAGTAAAGGGTCTTGTATTCCCTTAATCAAAAATTACTCAAATATTCTTGTAACTCAAACATTCTCGAAATCTAGGGGTATGGCGGGATTGAGAGTAGGGTTTTGTTTTGGTGAGCAATCTTTGATTGATGGCCTCAGGGCCGTAAAGAATAGCTTTAACTCCTATCCCGTTGACGCATTAGCTTCTCTAGCAGCAATATCTGCTACAAATGATGACTTGTGGTTTGAGAATAATATTGAAAATATAGTCAAAACACGCTCGTATTTTTCACAAGAATTAGAAAAAATTGGATTTCGAGTCTTGCCCTCATCGGCCAACTTTGTTCTAATTACTCATCCTAATCTTAGTGCAGATATTCTAAAAGACCACTTGTTTAAAAATAAGATATTAGTTAGACATTTCCCGGAAACTAGCGTGTCAAATTGGCTCAGGATAACGATAGGTAAACGGGAAGATTGTGACTTGATTTTATCCGTCCTCAAACAAAAGATCTCAGGGAAAAACTAAATTTTCCCTTTTTTAAATCTTAGTTCTGCTGATAATGCATGAGCGGTTAGGGTCTCACCTCTTGCTAAGGTAGAAGCGATGGGGCCAAGCTCTGCTGCACCTTCTTCTGAAACGTTTATTACACTTGTTCTTTTTAGAAAATCAAATACGCTTAGACCCGATGAAAATCGTGCGGAACCAGAAGTTGGTAAGACATGATTCGGCCCAGCACAGTAATCTCCCAACGCCTCAGATGAAAACTTACCTGCGAAGATTGAACCAGCATTTTTAATCTTAGGAATAAGCTCTACAGGGTTTTCAACAGCCAATTCTAAATGTTCAGGCGCTATTTGATTTGTAAGTGCACAAGCTTCATCCATGTCATTTACTTTTACCAGGGCACTATTTCGATTTAAGGATTCTCGTATAATTTCAACTCTTGACATTTTGGGAAGCATTTTTGGGATACATTTTTCCACCTGCTCCAGCAAATCATCCGAAGGGCTTATAAGAATCGCCCGAGCGAGTTCATCATGCTCTGCCTGAGAAAACAAATCCATTGTGATCCATTCTGGATTAGCACTCTTATCAGCGATAATTAGGATCTCTGAAGGTCCGGCAACCATATCAATACCAACTGAACCAAAAACTTGGCGCTTCGCTTCGGCAACATACGCATTCCCTGGTCCCACTATCTTGTCAACTCTTGGGATACTTCGAGTACCAAAAGCTAACGCAGCAATTGCCTGAGCTCCGCCAATATTAAAAATTTTATCGACCCCTGAAATAGCCGCAGCAGCGAGAACTAATTCGTTTATCTCTCCACTAGTTGAGGGTACCACCATAACAATTTCCTTTACGCCAGCGACAGTGGCTGGAACAGCATTCATCATCACAGACGATGGATAAGCAGCTTTTCCTCCAGGCACATAAATTCCCACTTTCTCGAGCGGCAAAACTCGCATTGAAAAATGGGAGCCATTCGAATCGGTATACGAATAAGGAACAATTTTTTGATGGCCGTGGTATCGCCTAATACGATCATAAGCTTTCTCCATAGCGACTATTTGATCTTTTGAACCAGCGCTCAATATTCTCTGTTTCGTATCATCATCTAATAAAATTTGTTCGACACCGGAGAAAGAATTTCCGTCAAATTTCTTAGAATATTCTGCCACCGCAGAATCACCATTTAATTTTACATCCTCTATAATTTGCTTAACGATCTGCGAAATTTTAGCTTGATCTGGTTCTGAGATAGATATTAAATTTTCAAAATCATCCTTAAAACTCTCTTGTTTGCTGTCAAGTTTCTTAATCATTGATAGTTTTTCCTCGCCCTCTCTCATCTACAACTAATCGCAACCCCTCTAGAATTTCAGTCATTGAATTATCTTTTAATTTCAAAGATGCTTTATTAATTATTAATCTCGATGAAATATTCTTGATAAGTTCAACTTCGACCAGCCCGTTAGCTTTCAAAGTTCTTCCCGTCGAAACAAGATCAACAACTGCATGAGCGAGATCCACAAGCGGTGCTAGTTCAATTGAACCATAAAGTTTCACGAGATTAACGTTTTTTCCTTTCTTGCAAAAATATTCGAGTGTTTGCTTGGGATATTTTGTTGCAATAGTTATCGGTAAATCAGATTCAAGCAGTGACTCGTACATCTCAATCTCTGCGGCCGCAACTGATAACTTACATAACCCAATACCTAAATCAAGCGGTTGATATACATCTCCGGAATCTAACTCTTCAAGAACATCTGAGCCAACCACACCAATATCAGCTGCTCCATAATGTACATAAGTTGGGACATCCTGGCTACGTACAATTAGCAACCTAACTTCTGGGTCATTCGTTTTAATGACTAAATTTCTTGAAATATCTTGGTAGTCAAACTCAGGAAAATCTGTTTTTCGAAGAAGTTCTGAGACCTCCTTAAATATTCTTCCTTTTGGCAGCGCAAATGTAATCATTATTTTATTCGCAAAACGTTAGCTCCTAGTTCAGCTAATTTCTTATCCATATTTACATAACCCCTATCTAAATGATAGATCCTATCAACTACACTTTCTCCATCAGCAACCAATGCCGCTAAAACTAGTCCCGCTGAAGCTCTCAAATCAGTCGCCATTAATTTTGCAGCTGATAGCCGTTTTTTTCCCTGAACAACTGCAGTTCTTCCCTTTACCTTTATATCGGCACCCATTCTCTGCATCTCGGAAACATGCATAAAGCGATTTTCAAAGATACTTTCATCAATAAGAGCAACTCCATCACTAACTGCATTTACGGCCATTAATTGAGCTTGCATATCAGTTGCAAATCCAGGATATGGGGCTGTCTGATAGCTAACAGCCTTAGGTCTCTTGGCGAAATTAACCTTAAGCCCACCATTAACTTCAAGGAATTCTCCTCCACACAACTGGAGCTTTTCATAACTTAACCCCATTATTTCCTTGTCGAAATTTCTTACAAAAACACTTCCCCCGCAGGCAGCAACGGCACAAATAAAAGTACCAGCTTCTATCCGATCCGGAATTACTCTATGGCTTGCGGCATGCAACTGACTAACTCCCTCTACGCAAATAATATCAGTTCCTGCACCCTGAATCTTAGCACCCATGGAAATTAAACAACGAGCGAGGTCAACTACTTCCGGCTCTCTAGCAGCATTTTCAATTACCGTATTCCCTTCAGCGAGGCAAGCAGCCATCATAAGGTTTTCAGTACCTGTAACCGTTACCAAATCAGTTACAATTCTAGCACCTTTCAACTTGTTCGCTTTTGCAGAAATGTACCCATCCCGAAGCGTAATTTCAGCCCCCATTTTTTCCAAACCTTTTATATGCTGATCAACAGGCCTTTGGCCTATAGCACATCCACCGGGCAAACTTACCCGTACCTCTCCGAGTCGTGCCAACAGCGGGCCCAATGTTAGGATCGAAGCGCGCATTGTCTTGACAAGTTCATACGAGACGAGATTAGAACTAACCCCTTTGCCATTTAGAACACATGTTTTGCCTTCGAAATCTACTTCATCTTCTACGCCTAAATTACGCAACAGAGCCAGTAGCGTTTGAACATCTCCAAGTCTGGGAACGTTTAAAACTCTGAGTTCTTCAGACGATAATAAGGATGCACAGAATATGGGTAAACAAGCATTTTTAGCCCCATCCAAAAATATTTCCCCTGAAAGTCTCGTGGGACCGTTTACTTTAAATTTTTCCACTCGACTTCAGTGTACGTTTTAAAAGATAAAGCATGCACATCTTCTGCAAAACAGTTTCCAAGAGCATCATAAACCAACTTATGTCTTTCTACTCTGCCCAATTTATCAAAATCATTACTCACAATTACCGCTTGAAAGTGACTTCCATCACCTTCAACAACCAAATGAGACACTGCGATTCTTTTACTAATAAAATCCCTGATTTTATTTTGAATGTCTTCCATATCACTCTTTCAAATTAATCTTTCGAAAATATTCTTTTAATCCTCCATCTAGCAACTTTAGATCCTTTGTGGATTTCATAGCGCAAAGTCTTCCTTCCTTTAAAAATGCAACCCTGCCACAAAGGGCCTCAGCCTCCTCCAAATAATGCGTCGTAAGAATAATTGTATGACCATCTGCGTTGAGTTTTGTTACGAAATTCCACAAGCTTTCACGCAGATCAACATCAACTCCGGCAGTAGGCTCGTCTAAAATGATGATAGAGGGTTTATGCACTATAGCCTGGGCTATTAATACTCGTCTTTTCATACCTCCCGAAAGAGAACGCATATTTGAGTTAACCCTATCCGCAAGACCTAGAGCATGCAAACACTCTTTTAACCATGCTTCGTTATTTCGCAATCCAAAAAAGCCAGATTGAATTCTTAAAGTCTCAATGACAGAAAAAAAAGGGTCGAAAACTAATTCTTGAGGTACTATCCCAAGATTTGACTTTACATACCTAGGGTCTCGCTTAATGTCTGTTCCAAAAACTTCCACCGACCCAGCACATGGATCATTTAAACCCGCTAAGATGCTAATCAACGATGTTTTCCCTGCGCCGTTAGGACCTAGAAGTCCGAAAAACTCACCTTTTTTAATTGTGAGTGTAATATCTTTCAACGCCTCAAAAGAAATTCCATTCTTTTGATATGTTTTTGATAAATTTTTAAAAACGATAGCACTCATTTACTAATCATTGAAAATAGCCTGCTCCATCGAGGTTAACTTCAAAAGAGAGGTTAAGTCATTTGGCAAGTTTTGATACGAAATTTTAAAATCCTCTGAACTTCTTGAAATAAATCGTTCAATTTGAACAATAAAAACAACCGCCAATGTATCAACTCTCTTGAGCTTAATAAAGTCGATACTGACGATTGACAACTGTTTAGAAGACCCATGCGTTTTCAAAAAAGCTATTGCATTAGATAGCTCCTGAACAATGGTTGTTTTCGTGAGTTCCTCTCCAACATAAAGCTTCGTGGACTGCTTTTTACCAAGACCAGACATTCAAGAATTACTTTTACTCATTAACTTACGATTCTTTTCGTCAATTTCTTTTATCAATCCATCAATACCTTTGGAGCTTATAATTTGAGAAAATTGTACCCGGTAATTGTCCACTAGCCATAGTCCCAAAACATTCAAATCGTAAATTTTCCAACCAGCCTCGGTCATCTTCATTCTGTAATTTATAGGCACCGCCTGTCGACCAGGTACAGAAACTTTCGTCTTAACAACCACATTTTTCCCATTCTGTTTTCTTCGTAACGGCAATATTTTTACTTTTGCCTGCTCGGCAAACTTGATAGAACCAGAGTAGGTCAAAAGCAGAAGCTGTCTAAAAACTTTCATAAGACTTGACTTTTGACTTTCTGTAGCAGACCTCCACTCCTTCCCAACCGCAAGGGAAGTCATTTTTTCAAAATCAAGTATTGGCATAACTTTTTGGTCGACTAGCTGGTTAATACTACCTAAATTCCCGCTTGCAAGATCTGGTTTGCTCTTGATCTCATTGATAATTTCCTGGGTTATTGAGGAAATAACATCCTCCGGCTTTGTCATTTCCGCCGCCGAAAACTGTGCAAAAGCACCTAATAACATTGTTATTAGAAGTTTTATCAACATTGTATAGCTCCGGTATAAACTTTAATCTTCAATTTGAGCTTCTCTAATAGCAAAATAAGCGCTTCGCATTGCCACATATCTGTCAAAAGCAAGTGCGTCAAAAGCTTGCTCCGCAGACAACACCCTAGCTCTGGTATCAACGACTTTTAGTGCATTCGCAACCGTTTTAGTCTCTTTGGATTCGGCAATGTCATTGAGGGGATCAGCAAACAAGTCGACTATCCTTCCGAGACCATCTCTAACCGAACTAGGACCAAAGAGAGGCAACACAAGATATGGACCAGAAGAAACCCCGTATGTTCCCAACGTTTGTCCAGTGTCCTCATCAGTTTTTGCAACTCCAAATTTCGAAGCAACATCATTGAACCCGAGTATGCCTACTGTAGAGTTAACTAGGAATCGTGTAGCGGACTCAGTAGAGCTCCGAAAATCTAACTGAAGTGCATGTTGGATTGCAGTCATCAAATCACCAAGATTCGAAAAAAAATTAGTTATATGCATTCTCATTTTCTGTGGCACGTTCTTTTCGTAACCCTGAGCCAGCGGCTTAAGGATTGTTTTGTCTACGCTTTCATTGAACTTAAATATGGCTCTATTAGTTCCTTCCCACGGGTCTCGAGGGTCATTTGAACCCTCTTGGCGCAGAAGTCCGGCGCAGCCCGATACCAGTAAGCTAAACAAAATGATGGTAACTAAACAGTGTATCTTCACTTAATTTCCGTCACGGTTAAACGTCTATGCATGTCGCTACCCGAAATGATAACATTAACACTTATTCTTTGTTTTCCTGAAAATTATAAAGAAATTGGGAAATAATATTTTCCAAAATAACCGCAGATTGTGTCAGCTCTATCTCATCAGAATCAGCAAAATACTCGGTTTCAGCACCAGGCATTATACCGAGATAATTCTCACCTAATAGCCCAGCAGTGAGTACTTTTATCGAGCTATCTATAGGAAATTTCATATCCTTGTCGACCCTTAGAAAAACCTTGGCCTGATATATTTCATCGTCAAATTCTATCTTTTCAACCCTCCCCACGAGCACGCCCGAACTTCTAACAGCCGCTCGAGGCTTTAACCCTCCCACATTATCAAAAAATGCTACCAATCTGTAGCCATCTGCATAAGATGAGCCAACAAGGTTACTCGCTTTTAATGATAAAAAAAGAATTGATAAGAGCCCAAAAAGCAAAAATACGCCTACAGAAAACTTTGTTAAATTATTGTTCATATCATTATTTAATTGTTAAACATAAAAGCAGTCAAGATAAAATCAAGGCCTAAAATTGCAAAGGCGCTAATGACAACACATGAAGTGGTTGCGGAGGACACCCCCTCTGGCGTTGGTTTTGCAGAATTGCCCATATATAGAGCAATTTGCGTAATGGCTATGCCAAAAATGCAGCTTTTCGTTATTCCATTGAGGACATCTTCACGGAAATCAACGCCACTAGACATTTGTCCCCAAAAAGCCCCCGGGTCAACACCTATCATCACAACGGCAATTAAC
>JAOINQ010000022.1 GCA_028139685.1 Betaproteobacteria bacterium | reverse complement strand
CCTAGCATAAGTGCTTTTTCCTACGCAGATTATCAATATTTCTCTAGGAATTTTGAAATGCTCTACTGTCCTGGCCAAAGCAAAAGAATTAGGAGGAATAATACAAACATCTCCCTCAAAATCAACAAAGGATGCAGGATCAAAATTCTTTGGATCAACCGTACTGCTGTTAATATTTGTAAAAATCTTAAATTCACCGGCACAACGCACGTCGTAGCCATAGCTGGAAGTACCATATGAGATAACCTTTTTATCGCCTAATTTCTTAACCTGATTAGCCTCAAAGGGCTGGATCATTTCTCGCTCTAAAGCCATCTTACGAATCCATGTATCACACTTTACACTCATCAAACCCTCTTTTTTCCAAGATATTGTTATAGTATCAAAATGAAGAAATATTTTGTCACATCCGCTCTTCCTTATGCAAATGGGGACATTCACATTGGTCATTTGGTTGAATATATCCAAACTGATATTTGGGTACGACTGAAAAAGTTACTAGGTAATGAAGTTGTTTATGTATGTGCTGATGATGCTCATGGGACACCAGTGATGTTAAAAGCTGAGAGCGAAAAAACAACCCCTGAAAAGCTTATTGCCAAAATGCAAAAAAGGCACAAAGAAGATTTTGATTCATTTTATATCGAGTTTGACAATTATTACACTACCCATTCAAAAGAAAATGAAGATTTATCATCCAAAATTTTTGAGAGTTTAAAAAAATCAGATCTTATTGAAAAAAAAATAATTGAGCAGTTTTTTGATGAAGAAAAAGAAATGTTTCTCCCAGATCGATACATAGTTGGTACCTGCCCCAGGTGCGGAGCACTCGACCAATATGGAGACTCATGTGAGAAGTGTGGTGCCACTTATTCGCCAACCGATCTTGGTATGCCCAGGTCGGCACTCACAGGAAACACCCCTATAAGAAAAAAAACTGATCATTATTTTTTTAAACTCTCTAGCAAGAAGTGTTTTGATTTTTTACATGAATGGATATATGGCAAAGACACCTTACAAGAAGAGGCAAGAAACAAAATAAGGGAATGGTTGAAAAAAGATGAAGAGGGCTATTCTTTACTTGCTGACTGGGATATTTCGAGGGATGCGCCCTATTTTGGATTTAAAATTCCAGGCACGAAAAATAAGTACTTCTACGTTTGGCTTGATGCACCGATAGGATACTATGCCAGCCTTGTAAATTGGTGCTCATTACAAAAGAAAGACGTGAATGAATATATCGGAAAAGAAGCCAAAGTAGAACTTATTCACTTCATAGGTAAAGATATTTTGTATTTTCATGCCCTTTTCTGGCCAGCAATGCTGCACTTCTCAGGCTTCCGCACCCCTACATCGCTTTATGCTCATGGATTTCTAACTATAAATGGAAAAAAAATGAGTAAATCAAGAGGTACTTTCATCACCGCTCGAGCTTACCTTGATAAAAATATAGAGGCTGAATTCTTGCGGTATTATTATGCCAGTAAATTAAATGGCTCCATGGAGGATTTAGATATGAATATGTCTGAATTCGTGCAAAAAGTAAATGGAGATTTAGTTGGAAAATTTATTAACATCCAAAGTCGTTGCTCTGGTTTTTTACTTAGACACTTCGATGGAGAGATTCTGTCACAAAAAGAAATTGTGGCTATCAATCCAATCGAGGCTAAACTAGAGGACGAAATAGAACATGCTTCGGAACAAATTAAGGAGGCATACAATCTTAGAAATACCAGTAGAGCAGTTAAAGAGATAATGCGTCTGGTTGATCAAATTAACAACTACGTTCAAGAACAAAAACCTTGGGAAATCGCAAAGAATATCGAAAATATCCCCAAAACAGAAAAACTCGTTTTGCACAGTGTATTATCTTTAGTCTTGAGGTGCTTTGGTAAAATATCTATTCTATTAAAACCTGTAATTCCAATTACATGTAATAAAATCGAACGAGATTTTTTTTGTGTCGATAAACCCTTTTTATGGCAAGATATATCCAATTTAAAAATTAAGAAAATAAGAAATATCGGCCATCTTATAAAGCGCATTAATGAAGAGGATGTTGAAAATTTGATAAAGGTAAGCGAATGATTTTCAAAAATAACAAATATGTTTCCGAAATTACTGAATTCTTAACTGATCTGAAACAGAATAATCCCGAGTTGGAGTTAGATCAAAGAAAAAAGAGAGGAGAATTATGGGACAGACCGCTAAAAAAGAAAACTAATGAAAATCCAATAAGATTGAAACACAAAATAAAGCCAAGATCCTACACATATTTTGACAATCATGAACAACGTGAATGAGACACTCCTATATGGAGAACCTTTCGAAAAAATGCCTGATGGGCTATTTATCCCTCCAAATGCATTGCAAGTTTTCCTTGAGTCATTTCAAGGTCCACTAGATCTGCTTTTGTATCTTATAAAGAAACAGAACTTTGATATTCTTGATATACCTATTTCAACGATCACGTCTCAATACTTGCAATACATTGATCAAATAAAATCCGAAAATCTTGAATTAGCGGGTGAATATCTTCTTATGGCAGGTATATTAATTGATATTAAAACCAGAATGCTTTTACCGAAAGTGACTCCACTAAACTCTTGTGATGATGAATTAGGAGAAGATCCAAGGGCAGAATTAGCAAAACAGCTTCTCGAGTATGAAAAGTTCAAGACTGTCGCTTTAGAATTAGATAAAATGCCGAGAGTCGGCCGGGAATGGTCATTGGTCAGAGCTCATTCGGAGATAAAGAAAGAAAACAAGGAAATGCCAATTACCCCTGCATTGCTTTCTCTTGCCCTGCAAGAGGCCCTTAAAGGAGGGGCGTTAATAGAAGCACATACAATTTCAAAAGAACAACTTTCAGTTCGAGAGTTCATGTCTATCCTCTTAAAGCTTCTCAAGGAGAAAGGCCAAATTTCATTTGACTATATCCCTATTGTCAAAAATCCTCATAAAAAGTCAAAATTAATCGTTGTGTTTTTAGCGATATTGGAACTAGCGAGACAGGGCAGTATCGAAATTAGCCAAAGTTCATTTAACGGCACAATTTGGATTCTAAAAGCAGGAACGTGACGCAAAATATTCTTAACCTAAAAAGGTTTAACACGTTGGGCTTAAATGCGTATTGTAAGAGTTTAGAAATTATCGAAAAAGAACAAGATATAAAAACGCTAATCAAAGATTCAAGAAACAAATTTATTATTCTGGGAGAAGGCAGTAACGTAGTTTTAGACGCCCCAATTGAATCACCATTTGAGGTACCTGTATTTATCAATAGACTAAAAGGTATTACCGTACGAAAAAATCCCAAACAGAAGGTGATTGTCCGTTGTGGTGCTGGAGAAAATTGGAACAAATTTGTCCTATGGACATTAGAGAATAAATTTGGGGGATTGGAATGTCTCGCCGGGATTCCGGGGTCAGTTGGGGCTGCTCCGATTCAAAATATTGGAGCGTACGGAAGTGAGGTATGCGATGTAATTGAAAGTGTTAATGTATATGATGTAGAGCGCAATTTAACAATAAGTATCTCAAATAAAGATTGTATCTTTGGATACCGAACCAGTGTCTTTAAGAACCGGACTTTAAGCTGTTTTTTATCAAACTTTGTCATAATTTCGGTCGACTTCTCTCTTTCTGCAGATTGGAAAAACTTTAACACACCGGATTACGCTAGTATTAAGAATATTCTTCCATCTAACCCTAACGGACTTGACATTGCGGATGCAGTTCAAAATATCAGAAGCAAAAAATTACCAGACTTAAAAGTTTTTCCGAATGTAGGTAGCTTTTTTATAAACCCTGTTATTGACTACCCTACAGCTAAACGGCTGCGTACAAAGTTTGCAAATATTCCAATAGTGAATTTTAATGGGGTCTTTAAACTCTCAGCGGCCTGGCTAATAGAGTCATGTGGTTTTAGGGGAACAAAATTTAAAAATATTGGAATGCATCCGAAACATGCGTTAGTTTTGGTAAACTACGAAAGCTCATCCTCTGAGGAAGTTTTGACATTTGCTGAAAAAGTAAAGACCTCCGTTAAAGAAAAATTTGATGTGACACTCAAAATAGAGCCAATAATCCTTAGTTCCTCTGAAAGATCAAAGTATTTTGGCTAGAAAGTTTCTCATTAAATTTGTAGCCCGCAGAGGAAAAAAGTTTCAATTTATCAACTTTTAAGATTTTATTTTTGATAATAAATCTAGCCATCAGACCTCTAGCCCGCTTGGCATTAATACCAACAACCTTGAATTCATCTCCCTTTCTTTCCTGAAAAATAGGGGTAATAACCGTCTCTAAAAGCTGGCCTTTTATCGACTTATAATATTCTTCCGAAGCTAAGTTGATAAAAGTTTTTGATCTATGAGACTTAATTTCTTTGTTCAAATTATCTGCTATTTTTGGGCCCCACCATTGATAAAGATTACCTCCTCTAGTATTTTTTAGCGTGGTACCCATTTCAAGCCTGTGCGGTTTAATTAAATCGAAAGGGCGTAAAATGCCATACAACCCGGAAAGAATCCGCAAATTATCCTGTGCAAAAAGTAAATCTTTTTCTGTGAGATCCTCTACATTTAATGATGTATAGACATCACCGTAGAAAGCAAAAATAGCTCTCATGGCGTTTTTCTTATTTGTATTAGTGAAACTAAGATGTCTGTCTTTATTTAGGGCAGCTAATTTCGGAGAAATTTTCATTAATTTCTGATAATCTTTTTCTGATAATGTATTAAGTATATGGATGAGGGCTTTCGTATCAGATTGAAAAAGGGGAATTGTTCCAGTGTTACGGTCTTCAATCAAATCAAAGTTAAATGTCTTAGCAGGGGATAACAAAATCAGCATATGGATCCTAAAAAATTAGCATGGCCCAAGTATTGGGAAAAGGGTATTCACGAGCTTTCGATAACAGACCCTATTTTAGCTAAAATTATCCAGAGAAATAAAGAAATAAAATTATATAGTCATCAGAACCCATTTTTAACACTACTCAGAGCAATTGTCAGTCAACAAATCTCCAGTCTCGCCGCTAAAAAATTATCTAAAAAAATCTTATTCCTTACCTCTTTAGAGAACTGTACTTCAACAGGAAACTTAAAAGAAAATGTTGATGCATCGGTTTTCTTGGCATCTAAATCTTCTTTTAAAAGGTTAGGCTTATCACGAGCTAAATACTCATGTATAACTGAAGTAGCTACTAGTTTAAAAAACAATAAACAATACTGGGAAAATCTAGATAGCTTATCAGACCATGAAATACTATCAGCATTGATGCGCATTAAAGGAATTGGAATGTGGACAGGCCAAATGTTCCTGATTTTTCATTTAATGCGACCAAATGTATTTCCTGAAACTGATTTGGGTCTGCTGAAATCTATACGAAAAAATTACTCATTAAATGACTATGTCTCGGTTAAGGAACAACTCCCTAATTTGAAAAGAGAATGGGACCCATGGCTTTCAATAGCAGCATGGTATCTATGGTGTGATATTGATCCCGTTCCATTTGTTTATTGAGTATCAATGCGCAAGAAAAGAACTAAAACCTACAAGCCCTACCCCAATGAATAGCCAAAAAAATTGCTTTACAATTTTTGCGAGGGGCGTATTCTTTTTAAGCTGAGGAATCAAATCAGCTAAAGCTACGTATATAAAACTACTTGAAGCCAAAACAAGCAAATAAGGTAAAAAACTATAAAAGCTATCCAGCAAGTAATAACTCGAAACCCCGCCGAAAACGGAAAACAATCCCGTACATGAAACACTTTTTATAGCTTTACTAAAGGATGAAGTCTCTTCTTTTATCAGAGAAATGTCTGCAATATGATGAGGAATCTCATGTGATAGAACGGCTAATGTTGCAAGTAACCCAACTCTAGCATCCGCTATAAAAGCTGCTGCAATCAACACGCCATCGCCGAATTTATGAATAGAATCTCCCAAGATTAAAATTACCAGTCTCCCCCCAACCGATTGCCCATGTATTTTTGTTCTTGTCTGAGTAAGATCTGGCTCGGAATCATCACCCAGTTGCTTTTCATCATGGCTATGGTGGTACAAGTGAAGTTTATTCAGTAAAAAGAAAAATATGATACCAAGTAACAGAGTAAACATTAATTCTGAATGGTGGTTCAATAAATGAAAAGACTCCGGCAACAGATTCAAAAAAGCTGTCGATAGAAGTGCCCCCGCAGCAAAACTTAAAAAATAATCTCCGAATCTAGACAAGAAATTAACGCTTAGTAATCCTGCTATAAGAACGCTCCCTACTCCCGCAACGAGTGTGGCCATAATAATTAAAAATACTTCCATACTTTTGCTAATTATTTTTTCGTTTAAAAATTATTTTGAAAAATCAATGAATATCAATCAGGACTAATAGAGCCTTCGCTCTTAGCCCGTATCGATTAACCATAGTATTTACTTAATTCTTAGTCACCACAAATGTATCAAGTAAGCAGCACCAGACAAACAGCACATTTTAAAACTGTTCATCCTCTGTTGAACCTTTGAACGCACCAGTAGAAGCCTCTTTTTCAATAGTCGTAGTAACTGCATCGAAATAACTGACACCAACCTCTCTCTGGTGTTTCACAGCAGTAAATCCCTTCTCTGCGGCCGCAAATTCTGCCTCCTGTAACTCAACATACGCGCTCATTTGGTTTCTTGCATATCCATGAGCTAAGTTAAACATACTGTAATTTAACGAGTGAAACCCAGCTAGAGTAATAAATTGAAATTTGTAACCCATTGCCCCTAGTTCCCTTTGGAACTTTGCGATAGTTGAGTCATCGAGATGCTTCTTCCAATTGAATGATGGAGAACAATTATACGACAGTAATTTTCCAGGAAATTCCTTATGTATAGCCTCGGCAAAGTTCTTGGCAAACTCAAGATCGGGCTTGCCTGTCTCGCACCAAATTAAATCGGCATAAGGAGCGTAAGCCAAGCCCCTCGAAACCGCCTGCTCGAATCCTGACTTAGTTCTATAAAAACCTTCAACCGTTCTCTCTCCCGTACAAAAAGGTTTGTCGTTATCATCAACATCTGAGGTTAGTAAGTCCGCGGCTTCAGCATCAGTCCTGGCAAAAATCAATGTCGGCACTCCTAACACATCTGCTGACAATCTAGCAGCTATCAACTTTGCAACGGCTTCTCTTGTCGGAACTAAAACCTTTCCTCCCATGTGACCACATTTCTTCACAGAAGCTAATTGGTCCTCAAAATGGACACCAGCCGCTCCTGCGGTAATCATCGCTTTCATTAGTTCAAATGCATTCAAAACACCTCCAAACCCGGCTTCCGCATCAGCAACTATTGGTAAAAAATAATCTATGAAACCTGAGTCAGCGGGATTGTTGCCTTCCATCCATTGGATTTGATCGCACCTTGTTAACGCATTATTGATTCTCCTTACAACATCAGGAACTGAACTAACAGGATAGAGTGACTGATCAGGGTACATTTCTCCTGCATTATTTGCGTCCCCTGCAACTTGCCAGCCGGATAGGTACACCGCCTTCAGACCTGCCTTTGCTTGCTGCATAGCCTGATTACCGCTTAATGCGCCGAGTGCATTTATAAAGGGCTCATCATTAACAAGTCTCCACAATTTTTTCGCGCCGTTTTCCGCTAACGAATGTTTGTGCACAACTGATCCCTGTAGTTTGACCACATCCTCTGCACCATAACCTCTTTTTATCCCGCTCCATCTGGAATCATTATTCCAAGACTCATTAAGCATCTTTACTTGTTCACTTCTTGACTGCATTAATCTCTCCTATCCTATGTGTGACCTTTTTATCTCTTTCACCTAAGGGGTAACCCTCACTAGAAAAATATAGTATTATGCCACTAAACCACCTACTGTGGTAGCATTCTTAAATTTGTAACACTTGAGTATCTTGAAATGCGAATCAGCCCATAGAAACCGGCTATTACACTGACGATAATAGCGATAGCAACCCCAGCAATTACGTATATCCAGGAAAAGTCAAAACCAATTTCCGCAAAAATTGTATAAAAAATTATGTTGCCAAATAGTTGCGCAAATACTGAGCCTACGCTGCCAGCAAGCGCCCCAATAAACACGAGTTCGATAAATTGAGCTGAAACCAAAAGGTTTTTAGAACACCCTAGTATTCGCAATAATATCATTTCTCTTTCCCTTTCCTCTTTTAAAGCTAACAACGAAGACCAAAGCACCAAGAAAGCTGCGACTACAGAAAAGGAAAAAAATAGCTTTATTATATTAACTGCATCTTTCAATACCTTTTGAACCTGACCAACAATGATTGATGTATCCACCACGGTAACATTGGGAAACTTTTCAAGTATTAGTTGTTGTATGTTAGCAAAGCCAGAGCCGTTTTGCCTCGAGTTGTAGTGAAAAGCAGTTATGAATGTCTGAGGTTTATCTTGTAACTTATCAGGTGAAGCAAACATAAAAAAATTCACTTCCATTGATTCCCACTTTACCTTTCTAAGACTTGTAACCTCTAAAGTGAGTTGTTCACCACCTACATCAAAGGTAATCAAATCTGATAGCTTTATTCCAAGCGTTTTTGCTATATCCTGCTCTACGGACAACTCTGCTCGACTCCCAGAAAAATTTTTTCCAAATGTTATTTGGTTATACTCCGGAACCATGTTGCCATAAGAGATATTCATTTCTCGCGATATCAACCGTTTAGCCCTTACGGATTGATATTTGCTTTTATCAACGTTTGCACCATTAATCGCAATTAATCTTCCCCTTACCATAGGATATAAAGAATGGTTTCCAACCAATCCCTCAAGAAACTTTCCAATTTCTATCTTTTGGTCCGGCTGTATATTTAGAAGAAAAAAATTAGGAGCATTTTCAGCAGTAACACTATCCCATATTTTCAACAACCTTTGTTCGACAAAAGTAGAGCTCACTAAAGAGGATATTGCAATCCCAAGCACTAATACCTGTAAAGATATAGACGTACGTCTCCGATTTATACTCCGGAAAAAGTTTTGAAATACCCACCCTAACTCAAAATTAAAAAAGTTATCTTTTGCCTTTTTTGTTATGTTAATAAGAAACACAGACACAAAGAAAAAACAAACTCCAATTGAAACAAAAAACAGAAAAACAACTGCTGATAAAAGCAAATCGCCTACACAAAGATACAATAAAATGATGAACATCAAAAAAGACAAAAAGAAGCCGGGAGTAGATAAAAACGATCCCAGTTTAAACTTTTGTTCCTTAAAAAATGTTTTTCTGTATATATTAATTACAGGTTGCTTTATAACACTAGAGAAAAAAGGGTATGAAAATAAAAAAACAAGAATTAGAGTCACAAAAAAGATTTGGCAAATGTAAAAGGGTTCAACAACACTCACATCCGGCAAATTGATATCGGAGTACTTGTTTACATACCAAAAAATCAATTTTTGTAACAAGAATCCGGATAGGACACTCGTCACAAAGGAAATCAATGTTAGTGAACTCAAAATCAGAAGCCACATATTTTTTAAATATTTTTCGTGAGCTCCAAAAACTTTTAGCGTAACTAGTGTTTTAGCATGGCTTTTCATGATATAACTTGCCGCCATTGAAATGGCAATAGCTCCCAGGATAATCGTGAGCAAAGAAATTAATGATAAAAATGAGCGAATGCGCTTTAGTGCATCACGTAATTCTGGACGAGCCACTTCAAAAGTTTCAAGACTTTGGCCCTTTTGAATACTCTTCCGAGCAAATTTCGTAAATGTCTCTAATTTATTACTTTCCTCTGATGCAATCCAAACTCTATGGCTAGCCCTGCTCCCCGGTTTTAGTAACCCAAGGTTAGATAAATCCTCATTTTTTATCAAAACTCTGGGAGCAAAATTTACAAAGGAAAGCCCTCTATCTGGCTCCACTTCAATATACGCTTTTGCGATGAAGTCTCTACCGCTTAATTTAAATGTATCACCATGACTAATATTTAATCTTGAAAGCATTGAAGAATCTACATAGGCTTCTCCACTTCTTAACATCGATGAAGATACTTTTTGCTTTTCCTTACCTGTTGAAACAATTAAATCTCCTCGCAAGGGATATGAATCGGTTACGGCTTTTAAAGAGACTAAAACACTCTTTTCTCCAGATGAGACCATTGTGGGAAATTGAACCCCAACCACAGTAGATAAGTTCAGCTCTTTAGCTCGTTTCAAAATTGAATCATCAATACGTCTGTCAGATAAAATCCTCAGATCAGAAGCTAAACTAGCCTTCATATCTTTAGAAATAGAAAATTCAACTCTATTTGCCAGAAATTGAATAGAAGTTACACAAGTGATTGAAACAAAAACAGCCAACAAGAAAATTGTATAATTCCCAGCTAACAAATCACGACAAAAAAGCCGGTTGGCAAAAAGCATACAATCTATTAGGCTCCCAGTTCTTTGAAAAGTCATAATGGCCTTAACGCATCAGTGATTTTTATTTTCGTTGCATAAATGGATGGGATCAAGCCGCCTACTATTCCCATAAAAACAGATAAGACCATACCTATAAGAACAACATACATATCAAAGGAGAAACGAAAAGCTAATTCCGAAAAGCTTTGAAAATTACTGGTTGAAAACTCAACACCAGAAAATAGACTCGCCATAAGCAAACCAAAAACTCCGGCAAAAAAGGATAATACAAAGGCTTCAAATAAAAATGCTAATAAAATTTGGTATTTAAAAAATCCTAATGATCTCAATGTTGCTATTTCACTTTTGCGATTCATTACAGCTGCCTGCATTGTTATCATTGCACCAATGGTTGCTCCAATGGAGAAAATTATAGTTAAAGTAGTTCCTAAAATTGAAATAAAGTTAGAAAGCGCTCTGCTAGACTCCTCGTAAAACTGTCTTTCTAACTTCCCATTTAAAGGTAAGCGTATGTCCTCATCCAATTGGTTTGCGATTTTTTCTGCATATGATAAGTCTTGTAACTGAAATAATACCGTCGAATATGTTTGCCTCTGAAATACCTGCATTAAAACATCGTTTGATACCCACATCTCTGATTCAAATCCATTATTGTTAGTTTTAAAAAAACCGACTATCCTCCATGCCTCTCCTCCAAAATTAATGTTCTGTCCAATTTCAAGTCCAGCAAATCTTTTTGCGATAGCTCTCCCAACGATGATCTCGTTAGTACCTTCTTTAAAATATCTTCCTCTCGTTATTTCTATATTTTTTCTCAATTTTATTCCAGAACTTTGTAACCCTCGGATCACAACATTTGACGTTGAACCCTTTTTCTTTTTTAAATTAATTAATATTACCGTTTCGAAAGAAATCATCGGATCAGGGGAGCTCATAATTCCCCTAAATTGCGACACTATTGCGGCTTGAGATTTGGTAATCGAACTTTGTACCTCAGTTCCAGCGCCTCGCCTGGTTACAATCAAATTATCCTTTTCACCAGTGGCAACAACGGTCTCTTCAAGACCCCTGTTTAACATTACAACCGTACAAAAAACAAAAACAACAAGAGCCAAACCCATAATAGTAAAAAGAGTTGTCATCTTACGAACAAACAAGTTTCTAAAACTGTATGTTATTGGAATGTTTTTTATCATTTCTTTATGATGCCCGAAGCGCCCCAACAATATTTACGGTATTTGCCTTCCATGCGGGAAAAATAGCCGCAAAAGCTCCAGTTAAAAGTGATAGAAGAACTTGCGATATGATGGTGGTATTTGAAATTTCAAATACTGGGAACAATGTTCCGGTAAAGGTTCTAAACATTTCCGCTGCAGGAAATGTTAATCCAATTCCAGCTATTCCTCCAAATAATGCCAATAACCAAGACTCAATAGCAATTAACCCACTTAAAAAACATTTACCGAACCCAATAGATCTCAGAGTAGCATACTCCCATACTCGTTCTCGCGCAGTCATGATCATCGTATTAGCCATTACGAGCATTATAATAATAATTACAACATAGGAAACAAGTCTAATAGCGACTACAATTGCCTCAGTCATTGCTACGAATCCAAGTTGAAAAGCCTTTTCGGTCTCTGAACGAGTCTCTTTTGGGGAATTAGCAAAGACGTCGTCAATAGACTTAGCAATACTTCCCACTTTATCAATATCATCAACTTCCACGATAAAAACACCTACCGATTCTTTGTCACGAGAAATTCCCCTTTTTCTTATTTCTTCATTAAGGTAATCCCAATGAAAAAACAATTGAGCAGTATCCGTGCCCTTTGTCTTGCCTTCATAGATGCCTGCTATAACAAAATCCCAGCTTCCAGGAAATATTTGTCCTTTTAAGGTCATAGAATCCCCCGGTTTGAGTTTGTGCTCATCAGCGATTTTTCGCCCTATGAGGACGCTTCGCTTGTCTTTTATAAAAAGTTGTCTCTCTTCATTCGAAACAACATATTCAGGATACATATCCAAATAGCTTCGCGGATCAATAGCGAATTGTGGAAAAAAATTTTTGGGCTCTTTATAAATGCCACCAAACCACCTTGCCCAGCTTATATTTTGGACGCCTTCAACTTGCTTTATTCTGTCTCTGTAAGGTAACGGCAAAGGAAACATCAAGGATACCGAACTACGAACAATAAGCCTTGCTGAACTGGCTCCTTCGGCACCCGCATACCATGAATCCACTACCGTAGATAAAATACCGAAGGAAAGTATTGCAACTGCTACACCCACCATTGTTAAGAGAGATCTTATTGGATATCGAAATAAGTTTTTAAAGGCTAATTTAAATAACATCATTCCCACCAACTTCCAGCCTTCCCTTCTCAAAATGGACGACTGTTTTGGCCCTGGCAGCAGCTTTTGGGTCGTGAGTAACCATTACAACCGTACGTCCAAATTCTCTATTAGTTTCAGCAAGTAACTCCAGTATTTCAGACCCAGCATCTCGATCTAAATCACCAGTTGGTTCATCAGCTACTATAAGAGGAGCTTTTGTAACCAATGCTCTTGCAATTGCCACCCGTTGTTGTTGACCTCCCGAAAGTTCACCAGGCCTGTGAGTTAATCTGTCATCAAGCCCGACCTGAGAAATAGCTTCTAGCGCCTGTCTTCTCCTTTCTTCCCCGTTTAAATTTGTTAGTTGGAGGGGAAGCTCCACATTTTCTAGTGCGGTTAAAACGGGTATGAGATTATAAAACTGAAAAATAAAACCTATATTATCAGCTCTCCATTTTGATAATTCGGATTCAGACAACTTTGTAATATCAATTGAATTGACAAAAATTGACCCTTCATCAGGTCGATCGATACCGCCAATTAGATTTAAGAGAGTACTTTTACCCGATCCGGAAGGCCCCATGAGTGCTAAAAAATCTCCTCTCTGAATTTGGAAAGATATTTTCTCCAAAACAGAAACTCTACTTCCTCCTCTTACATAACCTTTTGAAATATCTTTTAAATCAATCATTTCCGACCTTAACTGACATCCCGTCTCGCATTTTAGTGGTGGGATTAATAACAATCTGATCATTAACTTCAACATTTTCAACAGCAATTAGGTCCGACCCCAAAAACTGGAGATTTGATATTTCTCGCCGACTTACAATTCCCTCTCTACATATATAGAAATAATACTTACCATTAATTTGTAGTAAGGCCTCCTTTGAAATTGTTAACCTTGGGCGGATTGAAGTAGGATTCAATTTCCCTTCTAAAAACGCAACTTTAGCTGACATGTCAGGTAGGATTCTAGCGTCCATTTTGAGGAATCCCACTTTTATCATTCGAGTAGCTTTCGATCTGTCTATGGTGGGAACCATTCGCACCACTCTTCCAAAAAATATCTCATTATCAAAGGCGTTCAGGAGGGGATTTCCGAGATAGATATGGAGATTCAAAAAGGTCTCACTTTTTTGGCCACCGTCGGCTCCACTGCGCCCTTTGTAGGTTTATTTGGGACAGTTTGGGCGATTTATCATGCTTTAATTGGTATAGGAATAGCGGGTGAAGCGACATTAGACAAAGTTGCTGGACCTGTGGGAGAGGCATTAATCATGACAGCCATTGGATTAGCGGTAGCTGTTCCAGCAGTCCTCGCATACAACTGGCTTTTGAGACGGAACAAATCAATTGTTAGAATAATATCAAACGTGAGCAATAAGATCGTCTACAGTGTGCCTAGCGCTTGAGCAGAGGAGGACTAGTTTGGCAGAGTTTAGGATTTTTCGTCGTTTTAAAATCACTTTAGATTCTGAGGAACCGATCGGAGAGATAAACACTACACCACTAGTAGATGTGATGTTGGTGTTGTTAATTATTTTCCTTATAACTATTCCTGTTATAAATGCATCAATTAAGGTTGATTTACCGGAAGAGCGTCTCAACGATGCAGTTTTGACGGATGATGTGGCAATACTCTCTGTAACAAAGGCCGGGCAAGTTTTCTTTAACGGAG
>JAOINQ010000021.1 GCA_028139685.1 Betaproteobacteria bacterium | reverse complement strand
GGTATGTCAATGTGGATCTTGTCGAGGACCGAAGTGGCGTAAAACCTGACGTCAACTGTGATCTTCGAAATCTATCAGTGTTTGAATCTAACTACGCAGATGAAATCCTCTCTGTTCACGTTGTCGAGCATTTTTGGAGATGGGAGGTTGAACAAGTTCTCTCAGAGTGGGTTCGAGTTTTAAAACCGAAAGGCAAACTTATTCTCGAATGTCCTAATTTAATTTCTGCATGCGAGGAGTTTCTAAAAGATCCTGAAGCCGGGGCTTCGCCCAATCAAAAAGGGCAAAGAACAATGTGGGTTTTTTATGGTGACCCACGGTGGAGGGATCCTCTCATGGTACATCGATGGGGTTACACTCCGAAAAGCCTTGCTGCATTGTTGCACAATTGCGGACTAACGGAACTGAAACAAGAGCCAGCGCAATTCAAATTAAAAGAACCCAGAGATATGCGTATTACTGGTATAAAACCGTAATATTAGAACAACCCAACTACCTTTCCATTTCCGTCGACATCAATTTTTTCTGCGCTAGGGACCTTCGGAAGCCCCGGCATCGTCATAATATCTCCGCAAACCATTACGATAAAACCTGCCCCTGCGGCCAAACGAACTTCTCGTACGTTAACTGAATGGTCCGAAGGAGCCCCTCTAACGGATGCATCTGTCGAGAAAGAAGATTGAGTCTTTGCTACACAAATTGGATATTTTCCAAAGCCGGCATTTTCCCAATCAGAGAGCTGCTTCTTCACTTTCGAAGATGCCGTCACATTTGAAGCCCCGTAAATCTTAGTAGCAACTTTTGTCACCTTCTCCCATAAACTATCACTATCTTCATAAACAAATTTTGGGCCGGATCCCTTATCAACGAGTTTCACTACTTCCTTTGCAAGTTCCTCAGCTCCTTCTCCTCCCTTCGCCCAATGTTCAGCCAAAACCACGGAAACTCCCAGCTCACTCATTCGGGTTTTTATAATCTCAATTTCTTTAGCAGTATCGAATGTAAATTTGTTAATAGAGACAACACAAGGCAAACCGTAGTTTTCCATGACGTTATGGACATGCCTTTCAAGATTTACAAGACCTTTCTCTAAGGCATCACAATTTTCCGTGTTCAACTCTTTAACATCTACGCCCCCGTGGTACTTTAACGCTCGCACAGTGGCCACGATTACCGCTGCCTTCGGTTTTAGTCCAGTTTTACGACACTTTATGTCAATAAATTTTTCGGCACCCAAATCAGCACCAAAACCGGCTTCTGTGACAACATAGTCAGCAAGCCTTAGTGCAGTTTTAGTAGCAATTACAGAATTGCAGCCATGAGCAATATTCGCAAAAGGACCACCATGAACAAAAGCAGGGTTATTCTCTAACGTTTGTACAAGGTTAGGCTGCAACGCGTCTTTGAGTAAAACTGTCATCGCACCGTGCGCATTTAAATCTTTTGCAGTAATAAGCTTGCCTTCCCGAGTTGAGCCGATAACAATTTGCCCTAATCTTGTTTTTAAATCGTCAACAGATTCCGCCAAGCAGAAAATTGCCATCACTTCAGATGCAACCACAATGTCAAAGCCGTCTTGTCTCGTGAAGCCATTACCTGGGCCACCCAAACCAACCGCTATGTCCCGTAATGCGCGGTCATTCATATCAACAACTCTTTTCCAGGTCACTCTTCTAGAATCAATCTGTAACGCGTTACCGTGATGAATATGATTATCGATCATTGCGGCCAAAAGATTATTAGCTAGCGCAATCGCAGAAAAATCGCCGGTAAAATGCAAATTTATGTCCTCCATTGGGACAATCTGCGCATACCCGCCGCCAGCCGCTCCTCCTTTAACTCCGAAAACAGGACCAAGTGAGGGTTCCCTCAAACAAATTAGTGTTTTTTTTCCTATTCTATTTAGACCATCTCCTAATCCCACAGTCGTAGTAGTTTTCCCTTCCCCGGCTGGAGTGGGACTAATGGCTGAGACCAAAATTAAATTGCCTTCTTTCTTATCGTGCAAAGTATTCAAAAAATCTAATGAGACCTTAGCTTTGTCGTGGCCGTATGGGACTAAAAAATCTTCTGAAATGTCGATTTTTGAAGCGATTGTCGTTATTCTTTCTACTTTTGCATTTTGCGCAATTTCTATATCACTTGCCATTAAAAAAACTCCCTAATAAAAATTACAGTTTCAGGATAACTCCCGACACATAGTCAAAAATGTCACGCTCCTCTTTCTCGACTATATCTGCCAGCTTTCGAACTTCCTGGATTTGTTTGTCAGCAAAAACCTTGTCTTCTAACCCGGCAGCGTTAACGTAAACGTTCAATTCAGCACTTTTAAAAGCAGCTCTTGCGGCCAAAACAGCAACTCCGGCGTCAGATATTATATTGACGTTACCAATTTCTGCGATCTTTCTACACAAAGGCAAAACTTTTGTCGCCAAAAGGGCGCATTCCATTGGCGCATCTATGGCTACTTTTAAAGCACCCTGTATCTTTGAGCTTCGCTTGAGTTTCTGCTCATCCGTGTCTTTCGGCAAACCATATGCCGCCATAACGGTATCGAACGCCTCGACATCTTTTTTAACAGCCTCTTGAAGTTGCTTTCTAAGCTGTTCAGACTGATCAAGGATGCTAAAAACTTCTTTTTCAACAGCCTCGTATTTTTTTTTCCCCGTTGTAAGGTTGGCAACCATGCTAACTAGTGCGGCCCCCATAGAGCCCATCAGGGCGGCAGCACTCCCCCCTCCAGGAGTAGCTGATGACGAACTCAGTTCCTCTAAAAAACCCTCAACAGACTTCTCAATCATTTATAACATCTCTTTCGCGATTCTATATATTTCTTCAGCGTCGAAAATTCCATCATTAGAATTAAAAAGTCTTGATACACATTCCCTATGAACACTAATCTTTAAACCACCAAAGCCTATGGCTCCGAAAGCTTTCTTCCCGCCAATTTCCTTCGCTTTGTCGTTCAACTCGACTCCCTCAATACCTAATGGAGGCATCGCATTTGCATCGCAAACAACCTCGATAGACTCGCTTTCAATCCAATCTTTTTTATTTAATAAAACAACCCCGCTTGCCCCAGTAGCCATAACTATTGATGCTCCTAAAATTGAGGTCACTCTCTCGTCATTTGTTCCCCCAGGCGAAGCTTTAACATTTGTATCGAACCTCTCATTTATCTCCGCCGAAATTTGCTCGGCCTTTTCAAGGCTCCTAGAGGTAATGAACACATCTGCTTTTTCTAACGATAGAAGTGCAGCTGCTCTCTGTCCAACGGGTCCCGTCCCTCCCAAAATGACTGCTTTTTTTCCCGAAACATCACAGGTATTAACGATATTCGCTACGGCTGCTGCTGCTGTCGTGTTGGAGCCATTTGAGTCGAACATCACGGAAACTCGAAAGTTAGAGAAAAACCGCTTTTTGATAGCATCGAATACCGCCTGGCCTTCCGTTAAAGAACTACCTCCCACAAATATGGCGGTAAACTGCTTGTCTTTTGGCGCCCTAGTATAAATGCACCCATCAACCATTGCGAGTACATTTTGTGGGTTTACGTTACCAATTCCCGTGACCTGATCAGCCCCTCCATCATATGCCACCACACTATCAAAAACACTTGCTGTGGTGTCTGTATCAAATTGATACAAGAGTTTCTTAGTCATTTTAAACTACCAAGTGCTGCGGGTTGCCCTGCACAAACAATTCAACATTGTCAATTAATTGATCTGCAAGAAACTGTTGAGCCTCGTCCGAGGCCCAGGCAACATGAGGCGTTAAAATGAAGTTCGGCAATTTTAAATCCAATAATGGATTTCCATCCTTCGGTGGCTCTTTCGTTAAAACATCAAAGCCAGCACCTCCTATCAAACCCTCTTTGAGAGCTACCACTAAATCCTCCTCGTTGACCAATCCTCCTCTTGCCGTATTAATCAAAATAGAGTCGTTTTTCATAATTTTAAATTGCTCCATTCCAATAAATCCTCGAGAGGAGTCTGTGAGAGGACAGTGCAAAGAGATAACATCTGATCTTTTTAAAACCTCTTCAGCATCGGTGAATTCCACCCCGTCCGCCTTTGGTGGTGGGTGATCAGCAAATAGAACCTTCATACCAAAGCCTTTTGCTATCTTAGCAGTACCCTGACCCAACGCACCTTCACCAAAAATACCAATCGTGCTATTTCTCAAGTCGCTAATTCGATAATCAAAAAAACAAAACTGATCGTGTTTCTGCCAGCGACCCTCCAAAACATCGTCACGATAAGCTATTAAATTTCTTTTTAGAGCGAGAATCAATGCAAATGTGTGTTCAGGCACTGTGTTGACCGCATAATTCCTTATGTTTGCAACGGATATCCCTTTTTCCTTGCAGACCCCTATGTCAATCACATCATAACCTGTGGCAGCCACGGCAATCATTTTAAGGTTAGGTAACTGGTCTAACGTTTCCTTCCGAATAGGAACTTTATTTGTTAATGCAATAGTTGCATCCGAAAGCCGAGATACAACCTCATTAGCTGAGGTCTGATCATGCTCTTCCCATTCATGATCAAAAGATGGTTTCCTAACATTAGCATTTAAAGATTGCCTGTCCAAAAAAACAACTTTTTCCATACTATCTTTCTTTTATCTAACTAACAATCCTGGAGGTGGCTCATTATTTCTCCAATATTCATGCGCTGCTGCTACTCCACTACCCGGAGTTACTTTCACCCCGTTATCCAACATAGACATTTCGGCCCCCGATATACCAGCACATAAATGTACTTCATTCATATCACCCAGATGCCCTATTCGGAACAGTTTTCCCGCAACTTTCGAAAGGCCCGCTCCCAGGGATACGTTGTACCTTTTAAAAGCATGTAGAATTATATCTGCTCCGTTAACCCCGTCGGGTAACATAACCGCAGTTACCGTATCAGAGTACCATTTTGGTTCTTTAGCACAAAGCTTCAGACCCCAACCGTTAAATACAGCTGCTCGAGCACCTTCGGCCAAATAATGATGTCTAGCAATGATATTATCTAAACCCTCCTCTTCAATAACCGCTAAAGCTTCCCTTAACCCGTAAAAAAGAGGGAGCGCCGGAGTATATGGAAAATAACCGGTCTTGTTGGCATTAAGCATAATATCTAAATCGAAATAATCACGTTTGAGACCTGCACTCGATGTTAGACCAAGCGCCTTTTGACTCACACATAGAATTCCAAGGCCGGCTGGGAGCATAAGGCCCTTCTGGGAACCAGTAACGCACATGTCAACTTTCCAATCGTCAAAACGAAAATCTACGGATGCCAAAGCACTAACACTGTCTACGAATAAAAGGGCAGGGTGACCTACCTTGTCCAAAACTTTTCTGACTCCACCTATATCAGAAGTTACCCCAGTAGCGGTTTCATTTTGGCATGCCAATACCGCTTTGATTTCGTGCTTTGTATCTTCAGAAAGCACTTTCTCGTATTCATCGAGAGGCACTCCTGTACCCCATTCACAATCTATCTCATGGACTTCTAGGCCGTGATTTTTACACATCTCTATCCAGAGATGACTGAACTGTCCAAAACGGGATGCCAAAACTTTATCGCCAGGAGACAAGGTATTTGCGATAGCCGCTTCCCAGCAACCAGAACCGGACGAAGGAAAAATGAAAGGTACCCCTGTTTCAGTCCTAAAAACTCTCTTCAGCCCTGGTAAAAGTGATTCGTATAGCCTAGGAAAAATGGGCGAACGATGGTCTTCCATCGATATCATCATAGCCCTTTGAATTCTGTCGGGTAAATTAGTGGGACCAGGGACAAACAAAAAATTACGTCCAGCCAAGAGTATTCTCCTTAAAAAATTGATAAATTAGGCTCGACCAAAACGGTCGAATAGCAAAAGCGATTACTTTGCGTAAACCGGAAACTTCTCCGTAAGCTTTCCAACCGATTTTCTTACTGATTCTAAAACTTCCTCGCTTCCAGGAGCATCTAAAAGGTCCGCTATTAAGTTTGCAAGAGTCTTAGATTCTTCCTCTTTGAACCCCCTTGTTGTCATCGCAGGTGAGCCGATCCTTATACCTGATGTCACAAATGGTTTCTCGGGGTCATTAGGAATCGCATTCTTATTCACTGTGATGTGAGCTTTACCAAGTAATTCCTCGGCGGCCTTTCCTGTGATATTTTTTGCACGCAGATCAACAAGTATGACGTGACTCTCCGTTTTACCTGAAACTATTCTCAAACCTCTATTTACAAGTGTTTCAGCCATTTGAGAAGCATTGCGCTTTACTTGTTCCTGATACACTCTGAACCCCGGTTTCAAAGCCTCTCCAAATGCTGCTGCTTTCGCAGCAATGACATGCATTAGTGGGCCACCCTGAATACCAGGGAATATCAAGGAATTTAGCTTCTTCGCATGCTCCTCCTGCGATAATATAATGCCTCCTCGGGGACCCCTCAAAGTTTTGTGAGTAGTGCTGGTGACAAAGTCAGCAATTCCTACTGGACTAGGGTAAACCCCGGCCGCAATTAATCCAGAATAATGGGCCATATCCACGAGGAAGTAAGCATCGATTTTGTCAGCAATCTCTCGAAATTTTTTCCAATTAATCTCTAGGGAATACGCAGAAGCACCGGCAATAATCATTCTCGGCTTGTGCTCTAAAGCGAGCTTTTCCACCTGGTCATAATCGATAGTTTCATCCTCAGGTCTTAATCCGTATTGAATAGCGTTGAACACTTTACCTGAAAGGTTTACCGAGGCCCCGTGGGTTAGGTGTCCTCCATCAGCTAATGACATGCCTAAGATAGTATCGCCAGGTTTTAAATATGCGAAAAATACAGCCTGGTTGGCTTGTGAACCGGAGTGCGGCTGAACGTTGGCATACTCTGCGTTATAGAGCTTCTTTAATCTCGAAATAGCTAATTCTTCAGCCACATCCACAAACTCACAACCACCGTAATATCTTTTCGCAGGATAACCTTCCGCGTACTTATTAGTCATAACAGAGCCTTGCGCCTCCATTACGACTGGGCTCGTGTAATTTTCTGATGCGATTAACTCAATATGTTGTTCCTGACGATGTGCTTCGTCAGTCATTGCTTTCCATAGTTCAGGGTCGCTAGATTCCATTGACATAGCGTTTGGGAAAGCGCACAACTGAAATTCGGGTGGTTGCTTTGTCATAAAAACTCCGTTTGGCAAAAATTTGATTTGTAAATCCGAAATGATAACCTGATGGCGATTTTACATCAATACATTTGCTACCTTTTAAGTCACTTTTTAACTCAATTTAGATTTTTTTGTGTCTTCAATATAACCTTAAAAAGGCCCCTTAATGCATTACAAAGATAAATTTCTGAATCTGTAGTAACATCCTTTTTCTTTATTACCTCTTCTCTAATCAAAAAATCTTCAGAATTTAGCAACTCGGCTCTCATAATACCCGGCAATAGACCGCATTCTAATGGTGGGGTTACCATCACTCCTTGTTTCTTCATGAGGAAGTTACTTCTGCCTCCCTCAGTGACCTCATTTTTTTCATTTACGAAAATTGCATCAAATCCTCCATTTTTTTCCGCTTCGCTGTATGCCAAGTCATAACTAGCCCTCGAACTTGTTTTATGCATTAAAAGTGGATCGTTGCTATTTGTCACACCGGAGGTTCTCCCGATCAAATCATTTGCCCAAAAAACAATATTTTTTTTAACGGTGTCTTCGAGCTTTGTGTGCTTTATATTTAATTTTCCGCTAGCAGATAATGCTAATCGTATCTTCCAAAGGCCATTATTTAGGTCTTTAGTATTGTGAACATATTCCTGTAAAAGGAATTCAATTTCGTCCAGATTATAAGGTATTCCTAAATTCTCAGCTGACTTACTAAGCCTGTTAAAATGCGCATCCTGTCTTAGAACAACATTATCCTTTAAAAGCATAGATTCAAAAACTCCGACTGCACTAGGAAGCTTCACAAAAAAATTCGATTTAAGCAGGCACTCATTCCACTCGGTTTGACTGTTTGAGTCAATAGTAACGCCGGAACCCACCCCGAAGGAGAAATTATTTTTGCTATCAATTTCCAAAGTCCTGATTGCAACATTTAGGGTAAAGTCTGCAAAACCCTTGTTACCGGCTGTAATAGCATCGAACCAGCCCAATGAGCCGCAATAAATACCTCGACCACTATGTTCTAATTCGGAAATTATTCCCATTGTAGATTTTTTTGGTGCACCAGTAATCGAACCGCACGGGAAAGTGGCTCTAAGCAAATCAGTTATTGTTATATCAGGACAAATTTCACTTGTAACGGAGGAGGTCATTTGCAAAATGTTTCCCACATTTTCCACCTCGAAGAGCTGTGGCGCTCTAACACTACCTACTTTACTTATCTGAGACAAATCGTTTCTCAGTAAGTCGACGATCATGACATTTTCCGCACGATTTTTCGTATCGTTCTTCAAATCCTTAGCAGAGTGTTCTCTTGAGGACAAAGTACCCTTCATCGGTTTCGTTAGGATACTTGTCCCTGTTTTTGATAAAAACAGTTCGGGCGAAAAAGATAGTATCCTGTTTCCTCCGGAGCAAATAAGGGCTCCGTAGCGACAATGTTGCCTCTGTCTTAGTCTTTTATATAGGCCGATTGTCGAACCATAGGTTTTACCCGTTACATTGAAAGTGTAATTTACCTGGTATGTCTCACCTTCTCGGATATGGCTGTGAATATTATCAATATTTTCACAAAAAGTTTTTTCATCTATCTCAAAGTTTACGTCAATAATTCCACCCTCAATTTCCGCTTGCTCTATCCTTTCTAGCTCGAGCCTAGCCTCAATCCATTCGTCGACCTCTGTAGTGCTTAATTTCCTGTACTCCTTGAAAAACCATACTCGAATTAGTGGCGAATTCAATAAACTAGCTTTAAGAGGAAGGCCCTGAAAAGCCAGTCCTAAGTTATAAGAAAAACAACAAACCGCGTGAATACCGCTCTCTAATCTACTCTGAATAAGCTCTAGGGACTTTTCAATCTCTTTTAACTCATAAACTTCTATGAAACCAATATGAGATTCATACAACCGACTTTTTCGGTTTTCAATGCTACTGGATACATCGTCCAAAAGAATAACATTTTGATCAAAAGTCATATTGCGCTTAAGTGATAAAACAGCATGAGAATACTATTTTAGTGGTGTATTGTTCTCATCAACCTTTATGACGGTAGGCTTAAAGGTCCTTAACTCCTCAGAAGAGAGTAAGATGTAGCTACAGACAATTAAAAGATCTCCTTTCATTGCCTTTCGAGCTGCAGCCCCATTTAACGCAACAACACCAGACCCTGCTTTAGACGCAATTGCGTATGTTTCGAACCTCTCGCCGGTGTTGATGTTATAAATTTCAACCTTTTCAAACTCATGGATTCCAGCCAGTTCGAGTAAAAAACTATCTATTGAAATGGACCCTTCATAGTGCAAATCATTCCCCGTAACAGTGACCCTATGAAGTTTTCCTTTTAAAATCACATTTTGCATTTTTTTTGTAAATTTTCTGTGTTAGCGTTCTTTTTAAAAGTACCACAAACTGCAACAAACGAGATAAAAATTGAAAAAAGATATGAAAACCAATGAACTACTACATGCAGACTTGACTAAAAAAGCTTCAAAAATAATCAAAAAACTTAAAAAAAAGGAAGTAAATACGCTCGTACCTAACAATCAGCAACTTGTTAAATTTGAGGGTATCTCGATAGATTACAGTAGACAACTTGTTGAGCAGAAAATTTTATCTAGTTTAACCAAACTTGATCAAATTAAAAATTTCAAAAAAAAAGCAAGGGACTTATTTTTAGGAAAAGAAATGGCCTTACACACTGTTTTTCGTCAAGAGGCGACTGGTTTCATAGATGAAAGTACTGACACATTGAAACAAATAGAAAAACAATTTTTTATGATGCAAGAACTATGCGAAAAATTAGAGAAAGGAGAAAAAACAGGTTGGAGAAATGATCGTTTTGAGAATGTAATTTTTCTTGGGCTCGGCGGGTCAATAATACCTCAGAAATTTGTGCACAAAGCATTAAAAAATAATTACCAAACCTCGAGATTAAAATTCGGTTTCTTCTCTAATCCGGATGGGTTGGATTTGTGTGAACATCTTATGACTTGTAACGCCGCATCTACGTTTTTTGTTGTGCAAAGTAAATCTTTGGAAACCCCCGAGCTTTTCTTTCTTTTCGATTATGCAAGAAAATGGTTGCACGATAACGAATGTAGCAAAGAAGGAATTTTTTCCCATTTTTCAATTGTGACTAGCAATTCAAAAAGCGCTAAAGCAAAAGGTTTTAGAAGCGACCATATTTTCGAAATTCCTAAAAAATTAGGTGGGCGCTTTTCAATTTGGTCTGCTATGGGTTTGTCTCTTGCCCTAATGGCTGGTAAGGAGAATTTCGACAGTTTTCGACAAGGGGCAAGAAACATGGACAAGCATTTTTATGACGCGACATTTCTCGAAAATTTACCAATTATCATGGCTTTAATCTCAATTTGGAATAGAAACTTTTTGAATTTCCCCACACAATTAATCGTAAGTTATTCTTCAATACTCGACGATCTCGTCCCTTATTTGCAACAACTGGAAATGGAATCACTTGGAAAATCAATTGATAAAGAGGGGTCCAAAGTATCCTATCCGACATCTAGCATAATTTGGGGTGGGTCAGGATTTGACGCACAGCATGCCTATTTCCAACTTTTACATCAGGGAACCGATATCGTCCCTACCACCTTTGTTGAAGTCCTTGCAGATGAACCTGAGACGAACAATCTACCCGTTTCATCATATACGAGAGAAAATATTCGGGCACAGGCAGACGCACTTGCTATGGGTTCGCCTTTAAAGGGTTTTGATGGAAACAGGCCGAGTTCAATAATAAGTATCAACGGCGTCTCCCCCTACAATTTAGGGGGGTTTATGGCATTAATGGAACATAAAGTATACGTGCAAAGTGTATTTTGGAATCTAAACTGCTTTGACCAACCAGGAGTTGAATTAGGCAAGCAACTTTTATTATCGAAAACCAGAAACTTCAACGAGGAGATTTGAGTTCTTTTTCTAAATTTTTTAACCGCTCCATTAACTCATTAAGGGTTCGACCTTGCTTTTCAAAATCTTTTTTACTCACTACAAAATCACTAAAAAACGAGTTAGTGCCTTTCGTTAAATTTTCTTTTACAATTTTGACGTCGTTATATTTTCTAGCGATTCTATCGACTAACCCTTCAACTATATCGCCGACGGTTTGAATATCATCTACGTCACCCTCGATTTTCAAACCCTGTCCAAACAAAGATGAACGGACTGATGCATTTTCATCGGGAGAAAAAAAATCAGAGGTCACCTTTTGTAGACGCGATGTGACAAATTTTTTGGTAATGGTGATTCTTAAGATGTCTTCGGTTCCTTCTATTTCTTTTTGAGTAATAACCATGTCATCAACAAGACCATCAGAACCAATCTCTATTTCAAACGACACCGTGACCGGAAAAATATCTGGCACCAAAACAATAATTTTTTTTTCAGAAAGCATTTTGGTTTGCACCAGCAAGGACTCATCATTTTCAAGATGTCTATTGATAAAATCTCTCACAGCCAGGCGCAAACCAATCATATTTAACTATACCTCAACCCAATTCCTTATCCTGAAAGATACCTGCTAACAACCAACCTTCATTAGAAGTATCTAACTTTTGCAGCGTCCATACTTCATTAAATTTTGTGGGCAAAGACTCCGATTCTCTCATAAGACCGTTAAACCTTACGTAGACCTCTGAGACAGTTTCTCCAGATTGATTTGTGGTGAATTTGCTGCCTTCGAGATAAGCCTCTAACTCTACCACTGAAAGGTTAGAGGAAGGGTTATCTTCATTTTCTAATTCCCTAGAAAGATGTTTCATGAGGTCCTCTGTGCAAAAGTTTTCCAACCTAGCTAGATCGCCTGATGACCAATGTTCTTGAAGTTCAATAAACTTTGACTTAGCAACCTCCAGAAATTTCTCTTGTTCAGGTATCTCCCACTCGAAGTTTCCGTTTGTATACCGAACTGCCTCTGTACTACCTACAATCGTATTTTCTGTTTTCTCTTCGACAGGAGTTTGAGTAAACCTTTCTGGCGAACCACCAGCCAGAGCCATTCTTGCTAACCCTTTCGAAAAAAAAACTCGAAAAGCAACAAAACAAAGAAGACAAATTCCAAAAATAACTAGAAGGCCCATTAACTCTCCCCCAATCCCGAGGTAAGATGCCAAAGCGGCAAGGCCCAGTCCAGCAGCTAGACCGCCCAACATACCCATACCTCCCCTGTTCGAGACCGCAGAATTCGGAACATTTTTAGGGCTAACATTTTCAGGTGCCTTCGACGGTGTGGTAGCTTGTCGTTTGATGGGAGGCATTTTCCCAAAAGAGCGCCCACCTCCCATCCGGCGAGCTTCTGTCGATTCAAGTGCTAATAAGCTAAAAAAAGAAATCAGCAAAAAACCTATGAACAATTTATTCGGTTTATTTAATGTTAACCCAGCCATACCAACTCCCTCTTGAAAAAATTAACGTTTATTTTATAACCTGGTGAACAGTTACCCCTCCCGGGAACAAAGGCTGAAATCTCACTGACGAGAAGCCAACGGTTTTCAATAACTCCGATATCTGATTAGGGCCCGGATACTCTCTTATCGACTCGACAAGGTATGTATAAGGACCGCTTTTACCGGCTGTTAGTTCACCTAATTTCGGCAGTATATTATAGGAATACCAATCGTAGGCTTTTTTTATCGGATTGCCTTCTGACATCTGCGAAAATTCTAAAATAAGTGCTTTGCCGCCAGGACGTAATACCCTTTTAAACTCTTTTAAAGCCCTTACTTTATCTGTAATATTTCTTAGCCCAAACCCAATAGTTAACTTATCAAAAGAATCGTCCATAAAGGGAAGACTTTCGGCATTTGCTTTAACCAGTGGTATGAGCTTACCTTCATCAAGACAACGATCCCTCCCATGTTCTAACATTCTGTCATTAATGTCACACATAACTACAGCGCCAGCCGGTTTAACCAACTCAGAAGCTGTGATGGCCAAATCACCAGAACCGCTTGCGACATCTAATAAGATTTCCCCGCTTTTAAGATTTAATAACCAAATTGCGTATTTTTTCCATATTCTGTGAAATCCTAGCGAAGCGACGTCATTAAAAAGGTCATATGTCTCAGAGACCTCTGAAAAAACTTCCCGAACAAGCCCGCTTTTCTCACCATGTTTGACCCTAGTATGACCAAAATCTACGCTATTCTTGTCTTCCTTCATTACTATTTTGATTCTTTATATATGTTATTCCAACAATTAGTGTGACTTTTTTCATCTACCATGTCCGCCTCTTTACCAGTTTCTTCAATGTACCTCTCCCATAGATCTTTTTTATTCTCAGTTAACCATTGAAAATATATCCATGAGTAAATACCAGTGTCATGACCATCAGAGAATGTAATTTTAATAGCATAGTTTCCTACAGAATCAACTTTTATGATTTTAACATTCTCCTTACCAATCGGATTTACCCTCTGGCCTGGACCGTGCCCGACAACTTCTGCTGAGGGGGAGAATACTCTTAAAAATTCGTATGTAAATTTACATTCCCTACCTTCTGAGTAATATAAACTAAGGGTAGCTGCATTTTCGTCTAATGTAATCTGTTTTGGTACAGTTTCAAGCTCCGTATTTATTGACATAAGCGAATAAAAATTTTAGGTTATGGAATGATTAAGTGTACTATCTTAACCGTTGAAGATGAACCTGCAATTTCAGATATTCTCAGAGTAAATTTGAGTTTTGTTGGATATGATGTTCTAAGTGCTAAAAATGTCATGCAGGCGGAAAGTTTAATTAAGACAAGCCTGCCAGGCTTAATCATCTTGGATTGGATGCTTCCCGGTACAAATGGGCCAACTTTCGCAAAACATTTAAGAAATAATATAAGAACAAAAAATATCCCGGTGATAATGTTAACCGCAAAGTCATCGGAAGAAAATAAAATTGAGGGGCTTAATGCTGGTTGTGACGACTATATTGTCAAACCCTTTTCACCCAAAGAGCTGATCGCTAGGGTTCAAGCCGTTCTAAGAAGAAGATCACCAGAACTTACTAAAGATGTTGTTAGCATTTTTGGACTTTCACTGTATCCTGCTACCCGAACAGTTTTAGGTAACAAGGAAAGAATCACACTAGGTCCCAAGGAATTCAAGCTTCTACATTATTTAATGACTCATACTGACAGAGTCCATTCGAGGGCCCATCTTCTCGACAAAGTTTGGGGTGACCACGTATTTGTGGAAGAAAGAACCGTTGACGTTCACATCAGACGTTTGAGAAAAGCATTAGTGAGCACGAACTTTCACAAGCTAATCCAGACTATCAGAGGTGGCGGTTACAAATTTGTGAGTGAAAAAACTCATCAGTCCCCTCCATAAATCAAAATTGTAAATTCCAGCAGAGGTAATTTTAATCTGGTACATTTCAAATAACGGCAAGTATGTCTAGAGCATTTAGTCTTTTAATCCTTCTAGTGTTATCCACTTTATTAATTGGATTGCTGACATCATTAATTATAAGTCTATTTATTTGCATATCTATTTTAGGCTTGTGGGTTATATATCAATCGTTTCAGCAAGAACGATTTCTTAATTGGTTGAAAAATTCGTCCTATAAAACTAGCCCAAACTGCCATGGTGTTTGGAAGTTGATTTATTCCTCTGCAGATTCTTTATTAAAAAAAGGGGTTCTTCAGGAAAGTAAATTACAAAATAATTTATTAGCTTTCAGGAGAATAACAGAGGGCATGGAAGACGGAATTCTGGTCA
>JAOINQ010000020.1 GCA_028139685.1 Betaproteobacteria bacterium | reverse complement strand
CCCAGTATAAAGCGATAAATACCGGAATTTGTATGAGTATGGGCAAACAACCGCCCAGGGGATTAATTTTTTCCTTCTTGTATAAATCCATCATAGCGTTATTAAGTTGCATCTTGTTTTCTTTAAACTGCTCCCTTATTTTCATAATTTTTGGTGTAACTGCTTTCATCTTAGCCATCGATTTATAACTCGCTGCCGTGAGAGGAAAAAAAAGTAGTTTAATAATTATCGTTAAACATACAATAGCCCATCCCCAGTTGCCAACAATATTGTATAGTTTGTCAAGCAACCAGAATATGGGTTTTGCAATGATTGTTAACATCCCGTAATCAACAACTAAATCAAGTCCCTTTTCTATCTTTTTCAAATCTTCCTGATATTGCGGACCTATATAAAGTAGATTAGTAAACGTCTGACCCTGACTTGGCTGCAGTTCATCTGTCAATTGAATAGCTCCGACAGAGTACTTATTATTCTTAAGTTTTTTTGTGTAAAATTCACGTTCTAAGTCATTTTTAAATATCCACGCTCCAACATAGTAGTGTTGAATTATTCCAAACCAACCATCATTAGATATTTGCACATGTTCTTGTTTTGATTCCTCAATATCCGAAAACGGAACTTTTTCAAATTTTCTGCTTTCTGTATATATGACAGGCCCAGTGTAAGTGTTATAGAAACTACTTCCTTCTAAAGGCGGTTCTGAATCTCTAGACAACTGATAATATAAGCCAGCCTTAATTTCTTTATTTGCGTTATTGACTAAATCGTGGGTAACCTCCACCACATAACTATTTGGCAAAATCGTGAATGTTTTTGTAAACGAAACTCCATTTTTGTTTGCAATTAAACTAACTTTGTCAGAATCTTTCGACTCAACTTCGAATAAAGTAAGGTGATCAGGAAGTTTTTCTCTTTTGCTTCCTAAAGAAATAAGCCCCGTTTCAGCCAGGTACACTGACCTATTGCTTTTGTCAAATAAGATAACTCTTCCGTCAGGATACTCCTCAGATTTTTGGTCCTTTAATTCAGCATATTCCAAAGTACCACCAAACGTATTTACGATAATTTTTAGTTTCGAAGTTTCTAGCACTAGCAAATCTCCGGCTTTTTCATTATTCGCCACTTTTTCCACTGGAGCTGTTTTTCTTGCCTCCAATTTATTTATTGAGGGCAAGTCAGAGGAATACTCATCTTCTTCAGAATTTGGTGTATTGATTTGTTTGGTAACACCAGTTTCTGGCACCACCAATGTTTTGGTGTTGTAACTTATCCATTCATCCCACAATAGTAACAGGGTAAAAGAGAATATAATCAAAAGAACAGTGGTTCTAAACTTCATTATTTTTCTTTCTCGGTACCGGATCTACTCTTTGCTTTGCCAAAAAATTACACCTGATTAATCTGAAAATAATAAATACCACGCCCCTAAATGGTCCATGCATTTTCAATGCTTCCTCTGCATAATCAGAACATGTAGGTAAAAATCTACACCTCGGGCCATAAAGCGAAGAGACGCAAAATTTATAACACTTTATAATTAAGCGAAGAAATTCGGTTAGAAAAGTCGTTAGTATTGAAAACATTTACGTATTATTGGTCATTAACTAAATGCTTTAATTCAAAATATAAATTTTTCTTCGCACTATTAGAAGTATACCTGGGTAATGTCCTAATGGATAACAACATATGAGTATATTTCGAATTTCTCCTGGCAAGCTCTCGTCCCCACCTTTTTATTAAGTTTCTAGTTGAGCTTTTTTTTACTATCTTTTTTGGTAAGATGAAACCAATATTTATTAGCTGACTCTTGCAGTGATCAACAGACCTACCATCTGCTTTTTGTAAGTCTCGGAGCGTGTAAAAAAGGGTAAAATTTTTGCTTTTTTTTTTTGAACGTTTCAAATTTACGAAAACATCATCCTGCACAATAGACTTCACTTCATTCAATTTCTCGTTCCTGTGGCTAAACAGACAACCTCTTCCGACCTTTAGCTCTTCTTGCTCTAATAACTGCTCTACCCCCCTTCGTTCGCATTCTGACTAAAAATCCGTGGGTGCGTTTTCTTTTAGTAACTGAAGGTTGATAAGTTCTTTTCATGGTACTCTGTTCTATCCTGTTTCAGATCTGAAGTATGATCCAATTATATACTAATTATGATAATCAAATGACCAAATGAATCACATTGAACAAAAAAATTTTTGGGAAAAATGCCTCCATGGCATCAAAAAAAATTATACCATTCAGCAATTAAAAACGTGGATAGATCCTATATCTGTCAAAGATTTACAAATTTCAAAAACCTCTATAAATATGACTCTCTTAGCCCCAAATAAGTATAAACAACAATGGGCTTTAACTCATTTGTCGCCGACTCTTAAAAATTGGATTTCAACTACTTATTCAAAAGCTGTTACATTAACTATTGTAGTAAAATCCAGTCCAGCAAAACTACAACTGTCACAAGCGGATAAGAGAGTTGAAGAAGGTAGTGACATCCATATATCGGAAAAACCTTCTCACATTCCCAAAAGTAGCTCTCACGGTAGCATTCAAAACCCCCATCTCAATCCTGATTGGACATTTGATACTTTTGTTCTCGGTAAGGCCAATCAACTAGCAAGGGCTGCTGCGCAGCAAATTTGTGATAATCCTGGGCATGGATACAACCCTTTCTTTCTTTATGGTGGTGTTGGTTTAGGAAAAACCCACCTTATTCACGCTATCGGAAACGCTATCTTAGATAAAAAGCAAACTGCTGGTGTTAAATACATCCATGCCGAATCATATGTTAGCGATGTTGTAAGGGCCTATCAAACTAAATCTTTTGAGGAATTTAAAAAACGATACCATAGCCTTGACATCCTCCTAATAGACGATATTCAATTTTTTGCCGGAAAATCTCGCACCCAAGAAGAGTTTTTTTATGCTTTTGAAGCATTGATTGCAGCAAAGAAACAAATAATTATTACCTGCGATACTTACCCTACTGAATTGGGCGGTATCGATAATCGCTTAATATCACGTTTTGGCTCGGGCCTCACAGTTGCTATCGAACCACCTGAATTGGAAATGCGAGTCGCTATATTATTAAAAAAAGCCGAAAAAGAGCGATTGCCCTTGCCTGAAGACGCAGCTTTTTTTATCGCTAAACATTTACGATCAAATGTCCGTGAACTTGAGGGCGCCTTGCAAAAAATAGAAGCTTATTGTTCCTTTCATACAAAAACTCCTACATTAGAAGTTGTTCGTGATGCACTGAAAGATTTACTCTCTTTACAAAAAACCGCGATTACTATTGAAATGATACAAAAAACGGTTGCTGAATTCTTTAAATTGAAACTTGCCGATATGTATAGCAAACGCAGACCAGCCTCTATAGCAATTCCACGGCAAATAGCCATGTATTTAAGTAAAGAATTAACTCAAAAAAGTCTTCCAGAAATTGGATATGCTTTTGGCGGTAGGGATCATACGACTGTCCTACATGCAGTAAAAAAAATACAAAATTCTAGACAATCCAACGCTACATTGAATCATAATCTGCATATTCTTGAACAACAATTGAGAAATTGAATAAAGAAAGGATAAAATGGGTATAACCCAGAAATAATTTCGATACACTAACTTTGTTCACAAATAGCAAAAATATTTTTTTATAACTTAATATCTTTTTTTTAGAAAAATCAATTATTTATGAAAACAACAACAATAAAACGCTCCTATTACTACTACTAATATTTATATGGAAATTATTAAATTCAATAAGAATGAATTATTACTTGCACTTCAACCCGTTCTAAGTGTAGTAGAGCGTAGAAACGCTCTCCCAATACTATTGAATGTTCTTATAACGTTTAGTAAAAACAAAGTTTCGTTTACAACTTCTGATATAGAAATTCAGATAACTTCAACCCTTGTAAAAGAAAATCACGAACAAAATGATTTAAAATTCACTGTCTCAGCGAGGAAGCTTTTTGAAATTAGTAAATCATTATCTGAAAATAACATTATCGTTTTATCATTAATAAAAGATAAGCTGGTAATACAACAAGAACAATCGAAATTTTCTCTGCAAACTTTGCCTGCAAAAGATTTCCCATTGTTGAATATCGCAGACGAAAAAAACTTAAGTTTTTCGTTAAAAAGCGATGAGATGAAATCATTACTAGATTCAGTATCATTTTCAATGGCAATTCAGGATGTAAGGTACTACTTAAATGGTTTATTTTTGCAAGTTAACGATAAAAGCTTGATTGCAGTGACAACGGATGGACATAGATTGTGTTTTAATAAAATTTTGATTCCTTCCGCAAAACAATCAATTGAATCAACTTCTTGCATAGTACCTAGAAAAGCCGTAGTTGAACTGCAAAAAATCCTAAACACTGAAAAAGAAGTAAATCTGGAAGTATCTGTTTTTTCAAATTATATTGAAATTTCATTACCAGGAAAGAAACTTATTTCAAAACTTATAGAAGGGAATTACCCAGATTATAAAAAAGTAATCCCGAAAGATAATAAACAGAAAGTACTGTTTAACAAAAAAGACCTTCTCGATAAACTCAACAGGGTCTCTATATTAACTTCAGATAAGTATAGGGGAATAAGAATTTCGCTTGAAGGGGAAACAGTTATACTTCAATCAACAAACTCTGATCATGAAGAAGCAATAGAGAAAATTATTACAGAAGAAGGAAAAGGAGAACTGGATATAGGGTTTAATGTTACATATCTGATAGAAGTGCTAAATAATATAAATGCCGAAAAGATAGGGTTTTCTTTTAATGATTCACAATCTAGTGCGGTAATTACAAATTTTGAAGATAAAGAATTTAAATACATAGTAATGCCGATGAGACTTTAAATGGAATCATATACTTCTTCTTCAATTAAAATACTAAAAGGATTAGATGCAGTAAAAAAACGTCCAGGGATGTATATTGGAGATACTCAAGATGGCTCTGGTTTGCATCATATGATTTTTGAAGTATTGGACAATTCAATAGATGAGTCGCTAGCGGGCTATTGTTCAGATATTACCGTTCAATTAAAATCTGACAACTCAGTGATTATTTCCGACAATGGAAGAGGAATTCCTGTAGATATTCATTCAGATGATGAAGAAAATCGCTCTGCAGCTGAGATTGTAATGACAGAATTACATGCAGGTGGAAAATTCGATCAGGATTCTTACAAGGTCTCAGGTGGTCTTCATGGAGTTGGGGTTTCAGTTGTAAATGCGTTATCAAAATGGTTGAAGCTACAGATTAAGAGAGGTGGAAAAGAGTATATCCTTGAATTTGAAGAAGGATTGTGTGTAAAACCATTAACGGAAATAGCTCAATGTAATGAAACAGGAACAGAGATACACTTCAAGCCATCAAAAGAAATTTTTAATTCAATAGAATTTAAGTACAGTATTTTAGTGAAGCGAATAAGAGAATTAAGTTTTCTTAACGATGGTGTAAGTATAAATTTATTAGATGAAAAATCCGGGAAAAAAGAAAATTTTGCTAATTCTGGGGGATTATTAGGTTATGTGGCATTTCTTAATCAAAGCAAACATCCAATACATTCAAAAATTTTTCATATTCAAAGGGAAACAAATAACATAAATGTAGAAATCGCACTTCAATGGAATAATAGTTATTATGAAAATGTGATTTGTTTTACAAACAATATTCCTCAGCGGGATGGTGGAACGCACTTAACAGGTCTCAGATCAGGAATGACACGATGTGTAAACAAATATCTTGAAGTAAATGATTTAGGAAAAAAAACAAAAGTTAACATTACAGGTGACGATTTGCGGGAGGGTTTAACTTGTATCCTTTCCGTAAAATTGGCGGAACCGAAGTTCTCGTCACAGACAAAAGATAAGCTTGTATCAAGTGAAGTGCGTCAGCCGGTAGAAGATGTAATAAGCAAATACTTTGAGGATTATTTAAATGAGAATCCAAAAGAAGCAAAGCAGATAATTTCAAAAATCATCGATGCCGCTCGAGCAAGAGAGGCAGCACGGAAGGCAAAAGAAATAACTCGCCGTAAGGGCATTTTAGATTCTATAGGACTCTCAGCCAAACTTGCTGATTGTCAGGAACGAGATCCGCAGAAATCGGAAATTTTTTTAGTTGAGGGTGATTCAGCCGGAGGGTCTGCGAAACAAGCAAGAGATAGAAAATATCAAGCCATCTTGCCATTAAAAGGAAAGATTTTGAACGTCGAAAAAGCCCGTCTCGATAAATTATTATCTTCCCAAGAAATAACAACACTAATTCAAACCCTGGGAATAGGTGTATCAAAAAGCGACTATTATGAGCCTGACAAACTTAAATATCATCGCGTAATTATTATGACTGATGCTGATGTAGATGGATCACATATAAGGACTTTGTTACTGACGTTTTTTTTCAGACAAATGCCGGAGATAGTAAAAAGGGGCCATATCTACATCGCTCAGCCACCTTTATATAAAGTTAAATTTAAAAAAGACGAAACGTATATAAAAGATGACGACGAATTAGAGGCCCACTTGTTAACCATTGCAAAAGATAACGCCATATTGATTCTAAAAAACATCAACGGACCAGATCAAGAAGTTTTACTTGAAGGTAAATATTTAGACCTTGCAAAGCAAATTTTACTTGCAGAAAAAAAAATAACGACATTAGAAATGAAAACAAATAGGAACATACTGGAGGCTACTATAGATGGTGTTAACTTCAATCTTGCCACAAAAGGTGAAATGGCTGAAACTGTTCGCAATTTTAATAATTGGGCTAAAAACAACAATAAAGACCATATTTTTCTAACATTACAAACAGATAACAGTAATTCACCTGGCTCAATTAATTTGGTAAATCGGGATCAGACATTTCCCATTGTAGATGACGTATTTTTTAATAGTGAGGAGTACAACTTTTTTAAAGACCTCTCACAAAGTCTCAAGCAATTTCAGTCTGCGCAATTGTCGTTTAGATTTTCAAATGAAGAGGAGGAAAAGAAACAAATTTCATTTAGAAGCTGCGTCGTAAATATATTAAAGCATGTTGAGCAAAAAATTACGCTTCAACGATATAAAGGGCTAGGAGAGATGAACCCCGATCAATTATGGGAGACCACTATGGATCCTGCCACCCGAGTTTTATCCAGAGTGGAAATAAAAGATGAAGCAGTGACTGACACAGAAGAAATTTTTGTCAAATTGATGGGAGAAGAAGTTGAGCCACGTAGGAAGTTTATTGAAGAAAATGCTTTGAATGTTCTTAACCTTGACATTTAATTTTTTTTTGATTTAGAGACGAATTCAAAACCAATAGATTTATCATCTTTTAAAATTAAAAACGCTTTGAATTTTCTCCTTGTTCTGGAAGAAACAAAAGAATCTAACAGGTCAGTTCTTCCACCATTCAATAGTTTAGTCATTTGTTCGATGGAGATAGTTTGCTGAAGTATGGTTAATCCACTACGAAAATTGCAAGATTTATTTTTTCCCACAGTATTCGAACATGTGTAGCTAGTTTTATGAATAACGACATCTCCAGAACATTTTGGACAAGCACCGATGATGTCGTTTTTTTCATACTTTAATTCTTCTAAGTTGTCGTCATCAGCAGATTCAAAATCAAAGTTCAATTTATAATCATCAGTCAGAACTATGGTACCAGCAAATAAAAAACCTCTCTTGCTCCTAAACCCTTCAAGAGGCCCCAGTTTTTTTTCTTTAATGAAAGTTTCGGCCTCACTAACAGATAAAAATCTAGCCCCAGGTGTTTTTGAGATCGAGAAATCACAGCTGGCGCAAGCATAACGTTTATAAGTCTCATTTACCAAGCCATTACACTTAGGGCAAGGTACAGCCAGGACAGAATAGTCTCCAGGAATGGTTTTACTATCAAAACTTTTAGTTTTTTCGACAATATTTGAAACCATTGTTTTTATCTCTTTTAAAAAGCTATTTTTGTCAATTTTCCCACACTCAATTTCTTTAAGCTTGTATTCCCATTCTCCGGTCAGATCTGCTCTGGATAGCTCTTTGATATCAAGTCCATTTAATAACTGCATAAGTCTGATAGAAGAATGTGAGACCAACAAATCGCGGCCATCCCTTATGAGGTAATTGTCTTTGATCAATTCTTCAATAATTCCTGCTCGCGTAGCAGGCGTTCCGATACCTTTCTCCACCATTGCCTCTCTCTGCACTTCATCCTCCACTAATTTGCCTGCTGTCTCCATGGCTGATAGTAGAGTAGCTTCCGTATAATGTGCGGGAGGTTTCGTCTCAAGTTCTTCTAGACTTATATTTTCACAAACAACCTTCTCATTTTCGTCTAAGGCTATTAAAGATTCCTTGAAGATAGCTGTTGAATCCATGTAAAGCTTTTGCCAACCAGGTTCGACAAGTACTTTTCCTTCCGTTTTAAATGTATAGTTTTTTACAGAAGTGATTCTTTTTGTATTTAAATATTTTGCGGGCGGAAAAAAAATACCAAGGAACCTTTTTGTGATGAGATCGAATAGTTTCAGTTCAGGCTCAGAAAGCTTCTTATGAGCAACACCGGTGGGTATGATTGCGAAGTGGTCACTAACTTTTTTGTCATTAAAGACTTTATGTTTGTCACTGATAAGATTTAATTTAAGCGCGTCAGAACAATAATCTTGATAATTTGAGAAAGCTCTTAAAGAAGAGATAGTTTCCTTGACAGTGGCGACATAATCTTCCGGCAAAAATTTGGAGTCAGTTCTAGGATAGGTAATAAGTTTATGCTTATCGTAGAGAGCTTGAGCTAGACCGACCGTATTTTTGGCAGAGAAGCCAAATTTGTTATTAGCCTCCCTTTGAAGGCTTGTTAAATCAAACAGTGTTGGTGGCGACTGGGAAAGAGTTTTAGTTTCATCTAAAGCTACAGCTTCTTGTCCCGAAATCTCCTTAATTATTTCTAAAGCCACATCCCTGTTCCAGATTCTGCTATCTTTAAGCTTCTGATTTTCCTTGTCTTTTTTAAAGTTTTTATCAAAGTATTTGCCCTTATATTTTCCTTTTTTAGTTGCAAAATTCACGTTAATCTCGAAAAAAGGATCGCTTACGAATTTATTTATCTCATCCTCTCGACGAACAACCATCGCCAACGTGGGAGTTTTTACTCTACCTACTGGTGTTTTATAGAAACCACCGTCCAGACTATTGAATGCTGTGAATGCCCTTGTGCTATTGATTCCTACTAACCAGTCAGCTTCACTCCTACATTTCGCTGCATTAGATAAAGGTATAAGGTCATCGTCAGATTTTAGATTATTAAATCCGGTTCGGATAGCTTCAGGAGTCATCGATTGTAGCCATAACCTTTTTATTTTGTGCTTACTCTTCGTATATTCCACTATATGCCGGAAAATCAATTCTCCTTCACGCGCTGCATCACAAGCGTTAATTAGAAGGTCAACATCCTTTCTTTTTATTTGTCTTACAATAGTTTTCAATCTACTTTCTGTTTTCTCAAAAGGTTCCAGCGTAAATTTGGGAGGTAAGTGAGGCAGTTTAGTAAGACTCCATTTTCCTCTCTTTATATCATGTTTTTCTGGCACTACCATTTTTAATAAATGGCCTACGGCTGACGTAATTACCATGTCTTCGCGCTCATAAACATCCTTCACTTTCTTAAATCCACCAAGAGCTTTAGCGATATCTGATGCTACCGAAGGTTTTTCTGCTATAACAAGTGATTTATTCATAATGAAACAGGTTGAAATAAAGTCAAATTTTTTGCATCATATTACTCAACGCATACTTTTTGCAAGTTTTATTTTAAATAATTATGGCATTACTCAAAATTCTTGAATTTCCGAACCCAAAACTACGTCAACGGGCTAGTGATGTTAAAGTCTTTAACGACACATTGAAAACTACTTGTGAGGATATGCTTGAAACAATGTATGACGCCAAAGGCATTGGGCTAGCGGCAGTTCAAGTGAACATTCTTAAGAGGATAGTTGTAATAGACCTGTCTGAAGAAAAAAACCAACCTCTTATCTTCATAAATCCTGAAATCATTAAAATTAGTAACGACACAAAACAACATGGAGAGGGCTGTCTCTCGGTTCCTGGTATTTATGAGAATGTTACAAGACCTAATTCCTTAACTGCTAAATACCTCGACGTGAGTGGCCACGAGCATCAATTAGAGGCGGACGGCCTACTTTCAGTCTGTTTGCAACACGAAATAGATCATCTGAATGGACGCGTTTTTGTTGACCACCTCTCAAGATTAAAGCAGGAAAAAATTACAAGAAAGTTGCAGAAAGAAAAAAGACGAGCTCTAGCAGAAGCATAAAATATGAATATTGGTTTTGCTGGTTCAGATAATTTCTCCTTAAAGATTTTGTCAGGTCTTACCGAGATTATTGCAGATAGTGGTTTCAATCTGTCATTGGTGCTTACAATGCCGGCTAGAAATCGAGGTCGAGGCAAAATATTAACCGAAAATCCTATATCTTCATTCAGTAAAAAAAATAATTTTTTTACTGAAACCGTTACATCTGGCAGTCCCGTTCTTGACTCCTTAGCAGAAAAGATTTCGAGTTTGGATTATTTGATTGTTGCTTCTTTCGGATACATATTAGATGAAAACACTTTATCACTGCCTAAATTTGGGTGTATTAATGTTCATCCCTCGCTTTTACCAAAATGGCGTGGAGCTGCACCTATTCAGAGAGCAATTGAAGCGGGAGACAAAGTTACTGGAGTTTCAATCATGAAAATGGTTTTGTCCTTAGATGCCGGACCGACATGGAGGATCATTGAACAAGAAATAGATGAGAACGACACATACGTTGATTTGCAAGTTAAATTGATAAAAATTAGTTTGCAAATGTTGCGACACTTTCTAAATACTCCACATGACAAAATTTCATACAATCCACAAAATGAAAAAAAAGCAACTTATGCAAAAAAAATAGTGCCGAGTGAATTAAAAATTGATTGGGCTCGATCCGCCAGAGAAATCGCTCGAAAAATTAACGCATTCTATCCGAAACCATGCGCATATACGCATTTGGATGGTCAGAGAGTCAAATTCGGCAAAGCAGTGGTTTTGGAACACCAAAATTTTATAAAGAAAGCTCCAGGGACTCTGCTGGTATCGAAACAGAAAAGAAAAACATTATTAGCGATCCATTGTGGAAATGGAATTTTGAAAATCAATTTAATACAAAAAGAGAATGGAAAATGGATTGATGCGAATTCTTTTATTAATGGGTTCAAGAGCTCTAGAGAAATAATACTTGGGAGTAATTTATAGTGAGTTATTTTAAAACTTTCTTTCTAATGTTTTTGATAATATGCTTATTTATTCTTACAGGCTTTGCATTAGGAGGCGAAATTGGATTACTTATAGCATTGGTAGTGGGAATCCTGAGTAACGTATTCGCTTATTGGTATTCTGATAAAGTCATCCTATCAATTTACAAAGCCAGAGTGGTAAATCAAAATAATTCACCAGAATTGTTCAAAATAGTTTCGGAACTTACCGAGAATGCAGAACTCCCTATGCCCGCCATTTATATAATCGAAGAAGATTCCCCAAACGCTTTCGCTACTGGCAGAAATCCTTCCAATGCGGCTATAGCTGTTACGAGTGGGCTAACAGAAAGATTAACTCAAAAGGAACTGAAAGGAGTAGTGGCTCACGAACTAGCACATATAATAAATAGAGACATTCTAATTGCGACTGTTAGCGCGGTTTTCGCTGCTGCCATTTCATCTTTGGCCTCTTTTGCACTGATTTTCGGAGGCAGAGGGAGTGATAGACCAACAAACCCAGCTTTAATTATTTTACTCGCATTTGTTACTCCAGTTGCAGCCACAATTATTCAAATGGCTATTTCAAGATCGAGGGAGTACGAGGCTGACAGAATTGGTGCGAGCCTAACAAAAGACCCTAATTCGCTGGCTTCAGCACTCCAGAAAATAGATGAAATATCCAGAACTAAAAATTTTGATACCGTTCAACGACATCCCGAAACAGCTCAAATGATGATTATTTCTCCTCTGATGAAAAAAGGTTTTAGAGAGTTGTTTGCCACTCATCCATCAACTTCAGAAAGAATATTCAGATTGAATAAAATGGCAAATAACAATAACACAAAATGAAATACGCGCCTTTGTGGCAAGATATTTCTATATCCGCAAAAAATTTCCTTGAAATAGGACGCTCTATTGAGCTCAGTTCTAGACAAAAGTACATACGTTTTGTTGGTTTAAAGAGATTAGCTTTAGCAAAATTTGCTGTGAAAAAATATGCTAAAAAAAATCCAAAAAATGAATTGGTATACGTCGTTGCCATCGTTATAGCACTTCATGAGGAACGGAGATATCCTGATTATACTTTGGTAAGTCAAGCAGTGGAATGCCTGAAATATTCTTACAACAAAAAAACAGCTGCATTCGGAAATTTCATTTTAAGAAAAATCTTTGCGGACCCTCATTTATTTCAATATAAATTTAATTTGGAACAAATTAGATGGAATGCTCCATTGTGGTGGATAAATCACTTAAAAGAACAGGTGAATGATTGCCATCTTCAAAACGTTTTGATTTCATCACTATTACAGCATCCTCCCCTTAATGTGCGCTTAAACAAGCCACTATATATAGATCAACTATCGACTGATTTAAGAAAAATCAATCGGAAAATTGTTCAAGTGACATCTTATGGTTTATCTGTGGTTCCCCCATGTGACCTAACCCAATTACCTTCTTTTAAAAATGGTTTGGTCAGTATTCAAGATTTAAGTTCACAAAGAATACTTGACCTCATTCGACCTAAACGTGATGACAAGCTCCTAGATATTTGTGCCGCGCCCGGAGGAAAAAGTCTCGCAATAGCCATTAGTAGAAGGTGCCACTTGTTTTCTAATGACAAGTCAAAAACAAGATTAAAAATGTTAGAGAAAGAAATTGTGAGAGTCAGAGAGCACTTAGTTACTATACCTAAAACGACAAATTTTAATCCTTTAATTCCGAAACAACTTAATGCTCTATTAAGTTTAGCAAGTACTGGTTTTGATTATATAATTTTAGATGCCCCTTGTTCTGGCTCAGGTATACAGCGTCGTCACCCTGAAATACCATGGACAAAGACTATGCAGCAACTAGAGACATTGGTGGTAATTCAGTCAAAATTGTTAGATGCATGTTGGCAAATTTTAAAAAATGGTGGAATTTTAATTTACTGCACATGTTCTATTTTCTACAATGAGGGGGAAGGTCAGGTAGTAAAGTTTTTAAATCGAAGAAAGAACGTAGAAAGAAAAAGTGCCCCGGGCTTGATTTATCCAACAATTGGTAAAGACTATTTTCTAAAATATAATGTAGAAAATAAATTAGATAATGCTGAATTAAATTATATTGGAAATGATGGTTTCTTTTATGCAATGCTCAAGAAGCAGGAGAACTCATAATGCCGCTACATTGCTATTCGCTGTTTTCTTTTTTGGTTTATGTGCATGTTCCCCAAAGAATGACGAGAAAATTTCTAGAATAACAACCGACAACGTTAGACTTATCCATGATTCAGACAATTTAGCTCTTACTGGAGACGTCTCTGTCGAATTAGAGATGACTCTAATTGAGGCTCTAAAAAAGGGTGTTCCACTTCAGTTTCACTCAAATTTTAGAATATTTAAAAGCTCTTTTTTCAGCGTAAAAAGCCTTTTTGAAAAGGAGCGAGAAGCCATATTAGAGTATCATGGAATAACTAGAAGATTTTCAGTTAATCTAGATGGACAAGCAAGCCCGGTTTATTACGAAAGTTTAACGGAGGCCTTAGCGGCATGTTTAAGTATAAAAGATTGGATTTTTTTCCCCAGAGAAATCCTACCGGATAAAATGGACGGCATTTTAATACAAGTTAAGTTGATGTTAAATCATCATGCACTTCCTCGCCCTATCTCTATATTAGCGTCTTCAGATCAATCCTGGCAGTTATCTTCAGGGTGGGTTGACGTATTCACAGAGGAGCCCCTTTGAGCTTTTTTCTCAGAATCACATTAGTTCTCGTGGCGGCAATTTCGTTAGGATTGCTTATATTGATCTCTTTGGCTTCAAGCAATGCTCCCAGCGTTGATATAAACTATACATGGCTACTCAACGCCAACATTTTGCTATCAATGCTGATGATAATTCTTACGGGTCTCCTGGTAAGAAGGACATGGTTAAGATATAAAAAGGGGGCTTTTGGCTCAAAGTTAATAATTCGTTTAGCATTTACCTTTGCAATAATAGCCATAGTTCCCGTCACTTTAGTATTTTTCGTATCAAATCAATTTTTAGCAAAAACTATAAATACCTGGTTTTCACAAAGTGTCAACACTGCATTAGACTCCGGCTACGGGCTTGGGAGAGCTACCTTAGATGCTATAAAAACAGATGTAGTTTCCCAAACTAAACAGGTTGCAACGCAGATTGAAACAGGGTCCAGATTAGATCTTTTACGAACCCTGGAAATATTTGCCTCAAAAAATCAAACCGCTGAAATTTCTGTTTTTTCTTCTGAAGGAGCCATATTAGCTGTAGAAGGGTCAGCCAAAGAATTGGTTCCAGATGTTCCTTCAAGTGCATTAATTAACCGTCTAAAAGCATCCGGGGCTCAAGTACAGATAGAGTCGCCAATAAAAAAACAAGATGTTTTACAAGTGAGGGCTTTAGTTTTATCAGAATATTTGATTGATTGGGAGGACGAGTTAATTATTCAATGGATTGAGCCAATTCCTGAGGTTTTAGTGAAAGATATTGAGGCGTTAAATAAAGGTTTCAACGATTATGAGCAGCTTTTACTGGGTAAAGAGGGAATCCGCAAAATGTATAGTGTTACCTTAGTTTTTACTTTGTTACTTACAGTTTCAGGGGCTCTCATCGCTTCTATTCTCTTGAGTGGTTGGCTTGTTGGCCCATTGCGTTCACTAGAAAAAGCCACCAAAGTAGTGGGTTTGGGTGACTTTCGTCCCTTAAAAACCGACAAGCTAAATCATGAATTAAACGATCTTCTGTTGTCGTTTAACGAGATG
>JAOINQ010000002.1 GCA_028139685.1 Betaproteobacteria bacterium | reverse complement strand
AAACCAAACTCAAAATCGACAGAAGTAAACCATGGTAACAACAAACCCATCCCGTGCAGTGCAACCAAGCTTCCTGATAACATTATGGACAAGACAACCTTTCCGCTCGTTTTCCACAAGAGAATAGAGAGTAAAACGTAACCTAATGAATGCAAACCAGATATGTTACCGTCGATTAAAGTCATATAAATAGTTTATCAAGGAAATGAAACATGTTAGAGAACCTTACAAAAAAATTCAGTTCCATAATCAAGGGAATTCGTGGGGAAACCAAGATAACAGAAGAAAATTCGGCTGAAATACTTGCTGAGATTAGATATGCACTTTTAGAAGCCGACGTAGCATTACCAGTTGTTAAAAACTTTATAGCAAACATCAGAGATAGATCCCTCGGGAAGGAAGTGATTCATAGCCTTACTCCTGGCCAAAGTATTGTTCAAATAGTAAATCAAGAGTTGATAACCCTATTGAGTACTGGCAATGATGAGAAACCTTTTTTGCAGTATCAAAGCTCGAGCGAGCCTCAAATTATCCTTATGGCAGGACTGCAAGGAGTGGGAAAAACAACAACTACAGGTAAAATTGGGCTTTGGATTTCAAAAAAGAGAAAAGCGAGAGTTCTTCTTGCATCTTGTGATACTTACAGACCAGCCGCTGCGGAACAACTAAAGATATTAGCCGATTCAGTTAACATTGATTTTTTTGAACACGAAAAAACTATAAGTCAGCCTGTTCAGATTGGGGAAACTGCTCTCAACTATGCAAAAAAATTTCTTTACGACTACCTCCTAATCGATACTGCAGGAAGGCTTTCTCTTGATGAAGCTATGATGGCTGAGTTACAGCAACTGCAAACCACTCTCGAACCATCAGAGACATTATTCGTAGTTGATTCAATGCAGGGCCAGAACGCCCTCTCAGTAGCAGTAGAATTTAATAATAGAGTCAAATTAAGCGGTGTAGTTTTAACCAAAGTCGACGGAGATAGCAGAGGGGGGACCTTGTTGTCTGTTCGGTCAGTTACAGGATGCCCCATCCGATTTGTCGGAAATTCAGAAAAACTTGATGGACTTGAATTATTTGATGCCACAAGGTTTGCCGATCGTATTTTAGGAATGGGTGATATTCTAAGCCTGGTCGAAAAGGCTCAAGAATCAATTGAAACTGAGGACTCTGAAAAACTGGCGTTGAAACTCAAATCAGGAAAGAAATTCAACCTGAACGACTACCGCAAGCAAATATCTCAAGTAAATAAATTAGGAGGTATTGCGTCAATTCTAAATTATTTGCCGTCTGCCATCAGAGATAAAGCTCAAAATCTTAACACCACAAATCTTGAAAAAAATGTAAAAAAACAGGATGCAATTATCTCTTCAATGACAAAAAGAGAACGTATAGCCCCAGAAATAATAAAAGCCCAGAGAAAAAAAAGGATTGCTCTAGGGTCCGGGAACACTATTCCTGAAGTCAACCAACTATTGAATCAATTTAACACCATGCAGTCTTTGTTGAAACAGGGTGGAGGTATCAGTAAAAATATCATGAGCGGTGTCCCTAATTTCAAATCAGCTAATGCCCTAGATAGGCGAAAAAACCGTAAACAAAAAAAAACCGCATAAAAAAGAGGCGAAAAAGATAACTAAGTTGACTCAGATATTGATCTAATATAATCAATACACTTATCTATCCCCACCGTGTGAGTTTCTAAACTTCTCCTACAAAAAATCTCTACAGAATTAGCTTCAATAAGTTTCGTACTGATCAATATACGTATGGGTATTCCTATTAGCTCCCACTCAGCCAACATCACACCCACTCTTTCACCCCTGTCATCCAACAAAACCGAGTAATCGTGAGCCATAATTTTGGCGTACAACCTATCACTTTCCTGCTTGACGGTCGGACTTTTATGATAGTTAATGGGGCACACAACGACCATAAATGGAGCTATCGAAAAAGGCCATACAATACCCTTTTCATCATTAGTCTGTTCCACAGCTGCCGCCAAAATCCTACTAACTCCAATCCCAAAACATCCCATTTCGTATGGCTTATTAGTGCCTTCTTTCGTTGAAAAACGCGCATCCAGTGCATCAGAATATTTTTTACCTAAAAAGAATGTATGGCCAACCTCGATTCCTCTTTTAATAGAAATTTTCCCGGCTCCATCAGGGGAATAATCACCGTTTTCTGCATACCTCAAATCAGCCTCAATATCCGGATTTTTGATATCCCGCCCCCAATTCGAGCCAACAAAATGCTTACCATCTATATTCGCACCGATTACAAAATCTGACATTTCTAATACTTCATAATCTGCAATTGTTGTTAAACCACTCTCACTGAATTTCGGGCCAATAAATCCTGAAGAAGCTCCACAACAAGCTTTAATTTCATCTTCGGATGCAAACCTCCAGTGGCCAGTGAACAATTCAAGTTTTTTCAACTTTAGTTCGTTGAGCCGCCTATCGGCCCTTAACAGGACCATCACAAACTTTTGTTCTCCATCGATAGACACACAGAGCAACAGAGATTTAAGAATATTTGAAATATCTTCGTCAAGAAATTCTGCGACCTCTGCGCATGTTTTTATCCCAGGTGTATCGCAAAGAGAAAAATCTTTAACAGCTAAGTTAGTCCTTGAAGATAATTTTTTTTTGTTTACTGGTATAAGTTCTAAATTTGCCGCAAAATCAGAGCCCTCTGCGAAGCCTAACTCATCTTCCCCAGCGTCTGCTAATACGTGAAATTCGTGACTGAGCTTTCCGCCGATATTGCCAGAGTCCGCTAAAACTATTTTGTAATTTAACCCGATTCGAGAAAAAATATTCTCGTAAGCATTAAACATTCTTTTATAAGTCTTCTGTGCGCTTATTTCATCCACATCAAAAGAATATGCGTCTTTCATTATAAATTCTCGAGCGCGTAACAATCCAAAGCGGGGACGTCTTTCATCTCGAAACTTAGTCTGAATTTGGAACCATATTTTAGGCAAACTTTTCCAGCTTTTTAACTCGTGTTTTGCCGTTTCAACGAATATCTCTTCCGACGTTGGTTGTAATACAAAAGGTCGTCCATGTCGGTCTTCTATTCGCATTAACTCTTCTCCCATGATTTCAAACCTTCCAGACTCTTTCCAATACTCTGCGGGTTGTACCATTGGTGTCACCATCTCGAGTGCGCCGATTGATAACATTTCTTCTCGAATAATTTTTTCGATTTTTTTCAAAACCAAAAGGCCTAAGGGTAGCAGGACATATATACCCGAACCGATCTTCCTTATCATTCCAGCCCTTATCAACAGCTTATGGCTTGAAATTTCAGCTTCAGCGGGACTTTCTTTTACAGTTCTAAAATGAAAATCTTTAGCTTTCATTCACAATTTCCTAACCTTTTTTTTTTAAATCAATTAACCTGTAATTTTAGACTTTTAAGCTATTATCATGCTCGATGAAAATGGGTACCGATTTAATGTTGGTATTATTATTATAAATGACAGGAAGCAAGTTTTCTGGGCAAAAAGGAACGGTAAGGATGCATGGCAGTTTCCGCAAGGGGGAATAAAAAAAGGCGAGTCTGTCGAACTTGCAATGTATAGAGAATTGAAAGAAGAAACCGGCATTGGAAATGCCGATGTTGAAATTTTGGGAAGAACAAAAAACCTGGCATTACTACGACGTTCCAAAGAATTTAATTAAAAAAGAAAATCGTTCTTTTTACAAGGGGCAACGACAAATTTGGTTTCTCCTAAGGTTCAATGGTTTAGATACAAATATAACGTTTCCGCAAACAAAAGAGTCCGAATTTGACGCGTGGAAATGGATCGAATTTTCCGAAGCTCCTAACATGGTAATTAAGTTTAAGAAACACGTTTATTGCTCAGCTTTACTGGAGCTGGCCCCCATAGTTTTTGACTCCTCAAAACTTGAAGATATCAAAATTAGATTATCTTTATGAATTACTTCGGGCTCTTCCATGTATCCAAGTTTCTTCTCGATCTGCTCCGAAAGCAACCCTGAAATTTTGTTAGCCTCAAACGAAGAATAGTTAATTAAGCCACGAGCTACTTCAACACCCGTCTCAGTCAGGCAAACAACCAAATCTCCCCTATCAAACCTCCCATCGATTTTTACAATACCAACTGGTAATAGAGATTTATTATATTGAACAAGCGCTGAAATTGCACCAGAATCAAGGTATAGCTTTCCTTTAGCTTTAATGTGATTAAGCATCCATTGTTTTCTAGCACTGATAGCTTTATTTTTTTTGCCAGAAAGTATTGTGGTACCTACAAAAGTTCTGCTTTTTATTTTCAATAAAATATCGATTTCAAACCCACTAGCAATAATTGTATCAATCCCTAATCTCGCAACGATTCTTGCTGCATTGATTTTAGTTTCCATCCCTCCTGTGCCAAACTCTGAATGGGATTTGGATGCTACCTGGGAAAGGGTTTTATCATCCACATCAACAGACTGAATCAGCTCTGCCTTCGAAGAAGAAGTTGGGTTTTCAGTGAACAAGCCTTTTTGGTCAGTTAAGATCACAAATAAATCTGCTTGAATTGCAGTAGCTATCGAAGCTGCGAGAGTATCATTATCCCCAACTTTGATTTCATCTGTTGATACAGTGTCATTCTCATTAACAATCACAAGAATATTTTCATTGAGAAGTGTCTCGAAAGTTGCCTTAGAGTTTAGATATCTTTTCCTCGAACTAAAATCTTCCCCTGTTATCAGCACTTGAGCGGTCGTAAGACCATTTTTTTTGAATTCCTTCTCATATGTTTCAACTAAAGACACCTGTCCAACTGCCGCTGCAGCTTGTAAATGCGAGATTTTTTTTGGTTTTTGTTTCCAACCCATCCTGTGAACTCCCGCGGCAATGGCTCCACTAGAAACAATTATGATTTTAAATCCTTCTTTCTGTAGGGTTGAGATTTGGGATGCTAATGTATTTATCATTCTGTCGCACACAGCATTTTTATTATTCGTTAGAACTGCAGTTCCAATTTTTACAACAAGCCTTGCACCCTGCTTGAGTTCAGTTGAATCGATGCTGAATTTCGAATTAGACCTCATTTGGCTCAATCCAAGGATCCTTAAGTTTTTTGCCGTCTTTATAAAACGATTTTCCTAATTCAACTTCCAGTAAATCCAGTCCTTCCCCTGTGTAACAGGATATTAAAAAAAAAGGAAGCTGGGTTTTGGTACTTATAATTGTATTAATTTTCTTTTTTGCCGATGAGGATAGAAAATCGATCTTGTTAAAAACAATCCACCTCGGCTTATCCATAAGTTGTCTATTAAAAGAATAAAGCTCTTTTTCAAGAATTTCTACATGTGCTAAAAGTTTTTCTACACCATCTTGTGGATACCTTTCAAAATCAATTTTTCCTGTTTGGATATCCGTTGAGATGTCAACAAAATGCAAAAGTAATTTAGTCCTCTGTATATGACGCAAAAATTGTATCCCCATACCCGCTCCAACAGAGGCGTTTTTAATTAACCCTGGAATATCTGCAACAACAATTGTGTTATGGGCGTCCTGTAAACTCATAACTCCCAAATTTGGCACAAGGGTAGTAAAAGGATAATCCGCTATTTTGGGTTTTGCAGCTGTCACTTTGTCGATAAATGTCGATTTTCCTGAATTTGGAAAACCAATAAGACCAACGTCAGCTAAAAGTTTTAACTCTAGCCGTAAATCTGCAACCTGTCCTTCTTCTCCCAAAGTATATTGCCGCGGAGTGCGATTTACGCTTGATTTAAATCTGAGGTTTCCAAGCCCTCCCTTACCTCCTGAGGCTAATAAAACCTTGTCAGACTCATCTTTTAAGTCGGCGATTAAATCTCCCGATTTTCGATCATAAATAAGCGTGCCTTGAGGAAACAATAAAACTAAATCGCTACCATTTTTACCGTATTGGTCCTTTCCACTTCCATGTCCTCCGGCATTTGCCTGGTAAACTTTGGCGAACCTATATGAATGTAATGTATTAAGTCTCTTATCAACAGCGGCGAAAACAGAGCCCCCCTCACCGCCGTCACCCCCGGACGGGCCTCCTTTAGGTATATATTTTTCCCGGCGGAACGCGGCAACCCCATTTCCGCCATTTCCAGCCTTAACGCTAATTAATGCTTCATCGATGAACTTCATCAAAATACTATGTAGGCCCGCTTCAAGAAAACCTAATTTTTGGTGAGCGCTCTAAGTGGGCTGATTCCTAAGCACTATCTGACACAACATCAATCACCTTCTTACTGAGCGGACCACGTTTTGAAAACTTAACAAACCCATCGATCAACGAAAAAATGGTGTGGTCTTTACCCATGGAGACATTTTTCCCAGGATGAAAACGCGTTCCTCTCTGACGAACAATAATGTTGCCAGGCAAAACCTTTTCACCTCCAAACCTTTTTACCCCGAGTCTCTTAGACTCAGAATCTCGACCGTTCCTGGTGGAACCACCGCCTTTTTTGTGTGCCATTTTTATCCTCTATCGATTATCTTTAAGAAATTGACTCTATTTCTATTTCCGAGTAAGGCTGACGGTGTCCCATGCTTTTCATCGAGTGCTTTCGCCTTTTAAACTTCAGTATTTTAACTTTCCTTCCCCTTGTCTGCTCGAGAACCTTCCCCTTTACCACCGACCCTTCTATGAAAGGATTACCAACCACGAGAACCGAATCTTTTCCCTCAGAACCGTCTTCGACTTTGAGGAGTACTTTATCAAACAGAATTTCTTCCCCAACGTCGCATGGGACCTTTTCTACCTTTATTTTGTCACCCGGGTGCACTTTATATTGCTTCCCGCCTGATTTAACAATAGCGTACATTCTGGCTCGTGTAAAAGTTGATCAACATTCGATGATATATCTAATACTACATAAAGGTCAAGATTTATGTAATCATAATCTTTTAGTTGTTCTTCAATAAAAATGGAAAATCTTACCACTTTGAGTAATTCATTTAAATCCGAAATGGCTATCTTTCATAAACTTGCCAAAAATTACTTAGACAGCGACGTAGAGCTAATTAATCAGATTGCTAACCATATTGTAAATAGTGGTGGAAAAAAGCTAAGACCTATATTGATGTTTTACTGTAAGAATTTATTTAGTGACATAAGCAAAGAGGCGGAGATTAACGTGCACAAAATGGCAGTAGCTATAGAATTCATTCATACGGCAACGCTATTGCATGATGATGTTGTTGATGAATCCGCAATGCGGCGAAGCCAACCAACGGCAAATTCACTTTTCGGAAACGCAGCAAGTGTTCTTGCCGGGGACTTCTTGTACTCCCGGGCTTTTCAAATTATGACCGAGGTTGGCTCAACGGAAATTATGAGTATCATGGCTAACACTACAAACAAAATTGCGGAGGGCGAGGTATTGCAACTAATGCATTGCAATAATCCTGAGATCAGCGAAGAGGAGTATTTGAAAGTCATTTATTATAAAACAGCTATGCTTTTTAAAGCTTCGTGCGCTATTCCTGCAATTCTCTCGAATCAAACTTCGGAAACAATAGACACATGTAAAAACTTTGGAGGACATATCGGGACGGCATTTCAACTCACTGATGATTTACTTGATTACAGTGGAACAGAGAAGGAGATAGGAAAAAAGTTAGGTGATGATTTAAGGGAAGGCAAGGCTACGTTGCCTCTTATTAGACTTATGTCTACCGGAGATAAAAACACCACGAATCTTTTAAGAGGAACTATTTTAGAACCGGATGGAGCGCCTTTTGACCAAATAGTTTGCCTAATTAAAGGTTCTGATGCCATTGATTACACCAAAGAAAGGGCGCTTTACGAATGCAATTCTGCAAAAGCATGTCTCGCAAGATTTAAAGAAAATCGAGCAAAGAAAGAATTAATGGAATTAATATCCTTCATTCATAAGAGGAAAAGTTGATGGTTCGGGGTGTAGCTCAGTCAGGTAGAGTGCTGTGTTCGGGACGCAGAGGTCGGAGGTTCGAATCCTCTCACCCCGACCACAGCAAAACTGAGATTTAGCTTTTTCTCACTACTAAATAACCCCACTTTTTTGTAACATACAAGATGCCAAATACTATAGTCGCAATAAATGGCCATAAAAAATCGTTTTTCCCTGCCTTGTGAAAAAAATAGTGAGCAAGTGATAACAGAATTATTACCGTAATCATGGAATGAAGTTTTTTCCACCATTTCCCTAGAACTTTCATGCTTGCGCTGTTAGAAGTGATAGCTAATGGAATGGTCATGAGAAAGGCAAGCGTTCCAAAAAATACAAAAGGTCTATTCGAAAAATCTTTCAAAAAGTCAACCATTATGAAAGAATGCTCAAAGATAAAGTAAGCGAAGAAGTGACAGGTCATATACAAAAAAGAAAAAAGACCCAGCATCCTTCTGCAGCTAATTAAATGGGGGATCACTTTATTAAACCTGCCAGAAATAGAGTACGTCACCAATATCAAGACTAAGGTACACGTCCCAAGATAGCGCTCAATAAATTCCTGTGGATTTGTCCCAAGGTTTTCCGTTGAAATCAAAAATGCCAAATAAATAAAAGGCAATACTGCCCAGACAAATAACGAAGACTTTAACCAATGTTTCCTATTTTCCACAAACTTTCTTCAAAAGCTTTTCATAAGGTGCTCCTTTGGGTATTCTCTGCCAGGATGTTATTTGACTCCCCCTCGAAACCTCATTGCCGCGCAACATGTTGTTTGCGTAATTTATAGCATTCTCGAGCCTGATTCTTTTTCCGGCGCAGTCATAATTTTGGACCATCCGAATTGAGCGGATTTCCTTCCCGTCCTGACTAGTTTGCACATTTTCAAAATCCAACACCACGATTACGGATTTTATCCCTCTTCCTTTTATCGATTCGGGCTGAAAATACATAGAAACGACGTCACTCTGGTGGAATAGATCAAGGTTCCCAACTACTCCGAAAAGTGATGACATCGGCATTAATGCAAACAAAAGAAATTTAATTCTAATAGTATTAGACATGTAGACTCTTGAATAAGTAAAAATAAAGGGCGCTAAGCGCCCTCAAAAAAAATAAAGTTTCAGGCTTTATTTGTACACGCCTGCTTTCTTATAATGATCCTTCATCTCCTTTGGAGAGACATATCCGTCATTATTACTGTCCATTTTAGCCCAATCGATCTTATTATAAGCAAAAGCTGTTGAACTCACAAACATTCCGAAAACCAATGTGCTCATTATTACTTTTTTCATAATTTTCTCCTAACCCAAAAAAAAAAACTGCAGATCAATTGTAATATAAAGATAAGTAAACATAAAATCATTGATGAAAGAAAATTCGCAATATTCCCAATTTAGTGGTTTACCCTTATATTACATTTCACGCAAATTGGAAACACTCAAATCTTTGGAGGTATAAATGCTCAAATCTATCCTAAAACAATTTTTTCTTTTCTTTCTTATTTGCTTGACCGCTACTGTTAAAGCAGATGATTTTCCCACAATCGATAGAGTACTTTATGTGAATGAATGCGTCAGACAGCATGGTGGAGGACTAGATAGTTTGTACAAATGTTCATGCGTTATGGATTATTTCACTAAACATTTGAGTTACCAGGAATTCGACAAAATGGATGCATCATCTCATGGGATTCAAACGACGGGTGAAAGATCCGCCCTGTGGAGGGATCCGAAAGAAGTTCGTGATGGAATTAAACAACTTCAAGATGTTGAAAAAAAAGCAAAACAAAATTGTAATCTTGGTGGAGAATAAATGTGAGTGAGCTTCCCTTTTGGTCTCAAATTTTGATCCTAATGTTCTTATTAGTTTTGTCAGCCTTTTTTTCCATATCCGAAACTAGCCTAATGGCAGTAAATCGTTATAGGATGCGACACCTTGCAGAGAATGGAAATCGGGGCGCTAAGCAAGTTTTAGCTTTGTTAAAACAAACAGATAAACTCTTAGGCACAATTCTTCTGGGTAACAATGTTGTCAACGCGGCACTAACAGCATTAGTTACAGCATTAGCAATAAAAGCGTTTGGTAATAACGATCAGGTATTAGCCATGGCTACAACAACTGCCGCACTTTTACTAATAGTCTTCGCAGAACTAATACCAAAAGTTACAGGAGCGAATAAACCTGATGGAATAGCTATGTTTGCAAGTTATATCCTGATGATATTTGTTTGGTTACTTAGACCTTTCGTTTTTGCAATTAATCAAATCGTTTCATGGATGATGGCATTAGCGAAATTAGAGTTAAAAACATCAAAAGAAGAAGGATTAACGAGAGAAGAACTGAGATCAGCCGTTCTAGAATCAGCTGGTTTTATACCCCTTCACAACAGAAAAATTTTACTCAACCTGTTAGACCTTGAAGAACTTACTGTTGATGATGTGATGACACCTCACGGAAAAATAGAGTACTTAGATTTGGAAGAAGATGATGAAGTTTTAACCCAGCAAATAGCCACAGCCTTCCACAGTAGGCTTCTTGTGTGTGACAAAGATTTAAATAGTCCTATCGGAATATTACATGTTAAAAGGGCAATCAGTCTTATTTTAAAAAATGAATTTTCAAAGGAGAATATCCTTGAGATTCTGCAGCCAATTCATTTCATTCCCCTCGGAGCAAAACTATTCACTGAATTAAAAAGCTTTCAAAATAGGGCCGAAAGTATCTCGGTGATTGTTGACGAATACGGTGAAATCCAAGGAATTGTTACGCCGCAAGATATCATCGAAGAACTAGTTGGAGAATTTAGAACGACTGACCCTACATCAATGAACCAGAAGTTTTTGTGGGACAATGCCGGAGAAATTGTAGTTGACGGTCTAACTCCGATTCGAGATCTAAATAAACAATTAGGTACAAACTTACCTTTGGATGGACCACGAACAATTAACGGATTGTTGCTTGAGACTTTACAAGATCTTCCGCAAACTAATCTTAGCGTGAAAATTGAGGATGTGACTGCTGAAATATTAAGCGTTCAGGGAAGACTTATAAAAAAGATACGTATTAAAAGGCATGGTATCAACAAGCAATTATCATAAAGTTGTCTATCTTAACTGTTAATATTTTCTTTTTGTTCTGTTTGGTACAGGCTATGTATTTTTCTTTGCTTAGAATCGGAGCGCGAGAGGTCAGCTTCTGGTTTGGAAAAAAAAAAAAGATAGAGCTCAGAAATAATATTTTTATAAATCCTGTAACTTTAGTAATATTCTGTATAGCCCATGGTTTAATTTATTTTGACGAGTCATACTTTTTCTGGGAACTTCAATTTTCGGATTTCTTTTTTTTATTCTTACTTACAGCATTTTGGCTTTCTTGTTTAGGGTCCATCGGCACTATAGATCTTTCATTAAAATTATTACCTTACTGTCTTACACTTCCACTGACTTTAGCTGGAATGCTAAAAGGGAACTTAACAAATGAGGACCATTTTGACACTCTTTTTCTAATATTAATAATGGTATTCATTCTTTTTAGTCGTAAAATTTCAACTAAGATCAATCGGGGGTTTGGATTTGGTGATATTGTCTTTATTCTAGCCTTGAGCTTTTGGCTCAATACACTTGCTTTAGCACTGACAGTTTTTTTTGCGACCGCTACGATGGTAATTATTTTTACAATATTCAGAAAACGATTTTGTTGGACACAGAGGACAAGGCTTCCTTTCGCGCCGGCTTTGTCATTTTTCGCGATTATCGTTGATTTTTTTTGGGCTTCGTACTTTGATCTTAGGATATTTTGATGACAAAAATTGTAGTTCTTACTGGGGGAATTGGTTCAGGTAAAACGACCGCGGAGAAAATTTTTTCTTCGCTAGGTGTGAAGACAATAGATGCGGACGAAATAACAAATATCTTATTGGGAAAAAATACAAAAACCTATAAAAAAATTATTGAATCATTCGATGAATCTATCTTAACCAACGATAGAGAAATTAACCGTCTCAGAATGAGAGAAATCATATTCAAGAATAAATCAGCTAAAAAGAGATTAGAGGATATCCTTCATCCAGAAATACGCTCTACCATGAATCATGAGATCAAAAAGGCTGAAGGGCTATATGTTCTGCAAGTGATACCTCTTTGGTTTGAAACCTACGGAGAAGAAAGACCAGCTGATATATGGAAAATAATTACAGTAGAAAGTTCAACAGCATGTCGGAAAAAAAGAACCTCAATAAGAAGTAAAGTAGATATGGATACCTTCGACTTAATCCTAAACAATCAGGCTATTGATTCTGAGAGAAGAAAAATAGCCGACGATGTCATAGTCAATCAAGGGACTATTGAGGAACTTCAACTGCAAGTAAAGTCTATCCATAAAAGATACATAAATTGCTTAAGGAAGACATAGCATTATTTGGTCAAGTAGCTATAATTTAATTTAGATCATCAAATACATTTAGTTAACCGTCGTGAAAAAAAATCTACTTATATATGAGTTTCCCTGTACCGAGAGAATGCGCTCAATGTTAAGAATTGAGAACCTAGGAAATAGAATGCAGGAGCTTTCAAACCCAGATTTCCCTGCTGGATTTCAATCTGCTTTACGGACTCTTTTTGAGCTTTATGATTTACTGGGTAACAGGGCAGATATAAAAAATGAGTTGCTACAAGAATTAGACAGGCAAAGATTACAGCTCGTAAAATACTCTGGCCAGCCAGGTGTTTCAGAGGAACAGCTTTCTGTGCTCGTCAAAGAGATTGCTAGGGCCCACAATTCATTATCGGCTGTTCCAATCAGGCTCGGTGCGCACATTCCAGAGTTTGAGTGGCTATGTACTGTTCGGGGTCGGGCGGGAGTTCCGGGAGGGACATGTCAATTTGATATTCCTTCTTTTTACGCCTGGCAAAAAAGACCTAGCCATATTAAAGTTGCAAACATTACCGCATGGCTACTACCACTTATACCTCTTTTAGAGGGAATTGATTTAGCCCTTCGCTTACTGCGGGAGGGCACAGAAGCTCTGGAACTTATAGCAAAAAAAGGACAATATGAATTTCCCTTGGAGGGAAGAAATGTTTTACTTGTGAGAATCGAAGTTGAAACAACTGAAGAGCTAGTTGCCGAGATCAGTGCAAACAAGCACCTTATAGCAGTGAGATTTAGAAAATTGGATGAGAAACTAAAGCTCCAAGCTATCGAAGAAAACATAAACTTCAAACTGTCACTCTGTAATTTTTAGGTCCGGTACTCGGCGTTTATTTTTACATAATCATATGACAAGTCGCAAAACATTAACTTTCGACTGGACGTACCTACTCCCAAAGAAATACGCAAGTCAATTTTTTTCTTATCCATACGTTGCTTAGCAATTCGTTCATCATATCCCTTGATCAGAGATCCGTTTTGAATCACTACATAATCATTTATTTGTATAGAAATTTTGCTCTCATCGAAGCGGGAAATGTCACATGCTCCAATCGCTGACAGGATTCTACCAAGGTTCGGGTCCGCAGCAAAAATAGCAGTTTTTACCAGTGGTGAATTTGCCACTCCACGAGCAACACGATCTGCATCTTGGGATGAAAATGCTTGTTCAACTTTAAGTTCTACAGTCTTCGTTGCACCTTCTCCATCTTCTACTATTTTAGATGCAAGTTCATCGCACACTTTTTTATATGATTGATAGATAACTGACCAATAATTATTTGATTTAGATATCATCTCGGGCACACCTTTGCTTTCGTCAGAAGCTGCACAAACACCAACAAAAGAGTCATTCGTAGACATTTCTCCATCAACAGTGATGGAATTAAATGTGTCGTCGCATACCTCCCTGTGCAGCTCTTTAAAATCATCTAATTCGATTGGAATATCCGTAAAAACGTAAGCCAACATAGTTGCCATATCTGGAGAAATCATCCCAGAGCCTTTTGCAATACCCCGTATAGTATAATGTTTTCCGTTGATCTGAAGATTCTGTGAGGCAATTTTTCTCACCGTATCGGTGGTCATAATTGACTCCGCAAACTCCTCAAAAGTCCCACAAGACCTTTCTAAAGCCCTATCAATTCCTTGTATCATTTTTTTTTCCGGAAGTTGTTTTAAAATTTCTCCCGTCGAGAAAGGAAAAACTTGTTCGAACTCCAACTTCAACTTTTTCGCCAAATACGTCACCACATTAATACAAGTTTCGTCCCCCTGTTTTCCGGTACAGGAGTTAGCACAGCCACTATTTACGACAATAGCTATCTCGTGAGGCTGTTTATGAATCCTCAAATTATCTTTGCAACACTTTACTGGAGATGCAACTACTTTGTTCTTAGTAAATAAACCAACAATGTAGACTGGTTTTTTAAAATTCAGAATAGCCAGATCAGGTCGCTTTGGAATCCCTATTCCAGCTTCCGTTACGCTAATGTTTAGTCCAAGACTATCAAGCAGATTCGTCATATGAACGAATTCTCATCAAATCAATTTTCCGCAACAATGCTTAAATTTTTTTCCAGACAAGTCACATAACTCATTTCTCCCAACTTTTCGACCTTCTGCTTTAAAGGGACAATTTTCTCGAAAACTCACTCTTTCCGATGAACTGGCTTTTTGTTCCAGTGAGTCACTCTCTTTATTTGAATGATCAAACTTTAAGCTCGCATTTTTTCTATTTTCGAGATTATCCTGCATTTCTTCTGTGATCTGCTCAGCCTGCTCTACCTCTACGTTCATAAGAATTGACGTAACTTCATTTCTAACATTCTCCAAAAAACCCTCGAACAATTGAAAAGCTTCTCGTTTGTACTCCTGTTTGGGATCCTTCTGGGCATAACCTCTAAGGTGTATTCCTTGTCTCAAATGATCTAACGCAGCAAGATGTTCTCTCCACCCGATATCGATAGTTTGAAGAACAACAGCCTTTTCAAAAGAGTGAAAAATTGAATCTCCAACTATTTTTATTTTTTCCTCATACTTTTCGTCAGCCTTCTTACACACTTCCTCCAAAAGATCTTCTTCTCCCAATTCCTCCTTTTTCTCAACAATGCCCTTTAAATTCATTTCTAAGGAGTATTTTTTTAATTCCTGCTCTAATGAGGGAAGGTCCCACTGTTCCTCAATACTTTCTTGAGGAACATAACTCCTTACAGTAGCCTCAATTGTTCCTTTTCTCAGGCTAGCAATTAAGTCGGAAAGAGAGCTGGATTCCAAAACTTCGTTTCTTTGTTGATACAAAATTTTCCGTTGCTCATTAGCAACATTGTCAAACTCAAGCAATTGTTTTCTTATGTCAAAGTTTCTATTTTCTACTTTCCTTTGAGCGCTCTCTATTGACCTGGAAACCATACCTGCTTCAATAGCCTCACCACGTGGCACCCCCAGTTTATCCATAATTGCTTTCATTTTTTCACCGGCGAAAATTCGCAACAATGAATCATCCATAGCCAAATAAAACCTTGATGAACCAGGATCGCCCTGACGCCCGGAACGTCCTCTCAGCTGATTGTCTATTCTTCGAGACTCATGTCTTTCTGTTCCAACAATATGTAGCCCGCCAGCTTCAATTACTCTTTGATTTTGCTTGCTCCAGTCCGATAAAATAATTTCAATTTTTTTATCGCGATCAATATCATTCAAATTTTCTTCTTCGATTTTTTTTATAATTTGCTTTACATTTCCTCCAAGCACTATATCAGTTCCTCTTCCCGCCATATTAGTAGCAATAGTGACTACGCCTGGTCTACCAGCTTGTGCAATTATTTCGGCTTCTTTTTCATGGTGTTTTGCATTTAGAATTTGATGTTCAATATTTTTTTCACTTAGGTATTTCGATAACTTTTCAGAATTCTCAATTGATGTTGTACCAACTAAAACCGGCTGACCACTTTTATGTCTAGCTTGAATATCCGAGACAACAGCTTCAAATTTCTCTTCTACAGTACGATAAATCTGATCCTGATGATCTTTTCGAATCATCTCTTTGTGAGTAGGAACTATCAAGGTCTCCAGGTCATAAATCTGCTTAAACTCAAATGCTTCAGTATCAGCGGTTCCTGTCATTCCGGCCAGTTTTTTGTACATTCTAAAGTAATTTTGAAATGTTATCGATGCAAGAGTCTGATTTTCAGGTTCTATTCGGACAGCTTCTTTTGCTTCTATTGCTTGATGAATTCCTTCCGACCATCTCCTCCCCGGCATGAGTCTCCCGGTAAACTCGTCAACGATGATCACATTATTATTTTGAACCACATAATGCTGATCTCTTTCGAATAGATTATGCGCCTTTAAAGAGGCAATTAGATGATGTAATAAACCTATATTTGTCGCATCGTATAAACTCTCCCCTTTTCTTAATAAATCCTTCTCTTCTAAAAGTCTTTCAGCTTTTTCAAAACCGGAATCGGAGAGATTAACTTGCCTTTGTTTTTCATCAATAAAATAGTCTCCTTTACCTTCTTCTTCATCTTGCTTGTCTAATTTCTCTGGAATATCGACTAATTTTTTATAAAGATCAATCTGGTCATCTGCTTGCCCAGATATGATTAATGGTGTTCTGGCCTCGTCAATTAATATAGAGTCAACTTCATCTACAATCGCAAAGTTAAGTTCTCTCTGAACTTTCTGTTCTCTTTCTGTGACCATATTATCCCGTAAATAATCAAAACCATACTCGTTGTTGGTTCCATAAGTAACATCCGATGCGTAAGAAATAGCTTTTTCTTGTTGAGTCATACCCGAAACCGTTACCCCAACAGACAATCCGAGAAATTCATAGATTTTACCCATCCATTCTGCATCACGCTTAGCTAGGTAATCATTGACGGTAACAATGTGTACGCCCTTTCCAGTTAAAGCCACCAAATAAGCTGGTAGAGTCGCCACAAGTGTTTTTCCTTCCCCTGTACGCATTTCAGATATTTTTCCGTCAAACAAAGCCATTCCTCCAATAAGCTGGACATCAAAATGGCGCATCTCCAAAACTCTTTTTGAGGCCTCCCTGCAAACGGCAAACGCTTCAACCAGTAACGAGTCCAACGAAACTCCTTCGTTTAACCTGGACTTGAAATGTAATGTTTTAGCCCTTAGGTCATCGTCAGAAAGCTTTATTAAGGATTTCTCCATTTTTGATATTTCATTCGCTCTAGCCGTATAGCTTCTTATTAACCTATCATTCCTACTTCCGAAAACACTCTTAATAATTTTTGATAACATGGCAATAGATAAAAAAACGTTTAGTATATGAAAAAAACAAACTTCCTATCTTTAGATGAGATCTTATGTGGGGAAAGTTCACCTGAACTTAATCGTATAAAATCCGTGGCAAATGAAAACGCCTATTGGACAAATATATTCGAAAAAGTTCTCGAAAATGTAGCAAAGGAAGATTCGCAAAAACTGTTAAACTCAATAGTCCGAATTGGTGTAGTACAGAACGATAATACCACAAAGTCACCAGAAGATTTGCGACTACTTATTAGGCTAAATTCTCCCACTGCGGCATATAAACTAAAAATTTACGGTCCACATATCCTTCGGCATTTGAATCGATTGGGACTGAAAGTCTCCGAATTACACCCGTCCGTTTCTTCTTAAAGCGTAATACTGAAAACTATATCCATGACCATTGTTTTGCCCAGGCAAGAGGAGCCTCCCGTAAATTATCAAAACTCCTGAAAGACCATGCATCAACGTCTCTCACCAATTTTTTTATCAACTTATTATTTAAAGCATGGCCGGATTTAAATGCCGAATAAGAACCTAACATCGGATACCCAGTTAAATACAAGTCACCGATTGCATCTAAAGCCTTATGCATAGCTAACTCGTTTTCCGATCTCAAACCTTCACGATTAAGGATGCCTGTTTTACTTAATACTATAGCGTTATCCAACCCCCCTCCTCGAGCTAAATTATTTTTTAACAAATTACCGATATCATTCAAAAATCCAAATGTTCTGGCCCTTGCGATATCTTTGACGAAGCTCATCCTTTCAAAATCCACGTCTACCATCCTATTATTTTTATTGATTATTGGATGAGTAAAATCAACAACAAAGTTCAGTTTAAAACCAAAGTAGGGTTCTAACATTGCCCATTTTTCGCCGTCTGAAACTCTCACAGTTCGATTGATTGTAATGAATTTTTTAGCACTATTCTGTTCGCGACATCCCGCAGATTTCAAAAGGTGAACAAAAATGGCGGCGCTTCCGTCTAAAATAGGTATCTCTTCTCCCGACACCTTGACCAAAACATTATCAATTCCTAGTCCTGAAAGGGCGGCGACCAAGTGCTCGACAGTTGAGATGTCTTTATTATTTTCTGAAATTGTAGAAGCAAGTTGAGTTCCTGTGACTTTGCAATTACTGAGGCTTATGTCCACACTGGGTACTACATCAATACGACGAAATGTAACTCCCTTATTGGGCTCTGCCGGACAAATTTCTGTTCGAATTAACTTACCTGAATGTAATCCAATACCTTCAAAACTTACGTTCCGCAGGATGGTTCTTTGCCTTAACAACTCGTTTCCTCTCAGTCAGCTTGTTTTCGAAGGAATGCGGGTATATCCAAAGGATCCATCCCTCCAGCTCTAAGCCTTCGAATTTCTTCGGCAGCAGCATTTCTAGGTTTTTTCCCCTCTCCAAAAACATCATCATTATCATCTAAATTGGAACTAAAGTAATCCGATTCTGCATTACTACTTTCATGTGAAATATCTTGTGAAATTACATCCACCGGAGACCCGTCGTTCGTTCCAGTTCGCTTTACTGGTTCCAAGATCGGCTTACCTCTGTCTATTCCGGTAGCAACTAAAGTTACTCGAAGATCGTCTCCTAATGACTCATCAATAGCCGTTCCCCAAATGATATCAGCACCTTTGTCCGCAAATGAATTTATGAATGCCATTGCCATACTAGTTTCTTTTAACTTTAAGTTTGTGCTCGCAGAAATATTCACTAAAATTCCTTTTGCTCCATGTAAATTGATACCCTCTAAAAGAGGGCTTCTGGTTGCTTGCTCGGCAGCCACTTTGGCTCGGTCAGCACCTTGGGCTGTAGCAGTTCCCATCATAGCTTTACCTTGAGAACTCATTACTGTCCTCACGTCCTCAAAATCAACGTTGACATTACCCGCAACATTAATGATCTCAGCTATACCAGCGACTGCATTGTAAAGAACATCGTCTGCTTTTGCAAAAGCATCTATCTGTGTTATGTCCTCACCTAATACTTGCTCAAGCTTCTCGTTCAGAATTACTATCAGAGAATCAACTTGCTCTTCAAGACGCATAAGGCCATCCTCGGCCACCTGGTTTCTTTTAGGACCTTCAAAACTAAATGGTTTGGTAACAACTGCGACTGTTAAAGCACCTATTTCCTTAGCTGCCTGAGCAATTATGGGAGCCGCTCCAGTACCTGTACCGCCCCCCATACCGGCTGTAATAAAAACCATGTGTGCGCCTTCTAGAAATTCTTTGATTTTTTCAATTTCATTTTCTGCCGCTTCCTTACCTACCTCTGGCTTAGCTCCTGCTCCTAAACCAGAATCTCCTAATTGCAATTTTTTTTCCGCAGGAGACTTGTTTAAAGCTTGAGCATCAGTATTTGCACACTGAAACTCTACCCCCTTAAGGTCTTTACTAATCATATGATTAACAGCGTTACTTCCCGCGCCACCTACTCCTATAACCTTTATTATAGTTCCCGAGTTTTTTGACTCTAACATTTCGAATGTCATCTTGATGTCTCCTTGTAATTAATTAAAAATACCCCTCTATCCACGATCGAATACGATTAAAAATGCTATCTGCTGTATAAACTTTATCTCTTTTTTCATAGCTCTCAGAACTCTGGCTCTTTGCTTCAATGATCAGACCGATAGCCGTGGAATAACGCGGGCTCGAAATTAAATCCTTTAGATTACCCTCATACTTCGGAGTGGCTATTCTTACTTGTCGAAAAAAAATATCTTCACCCAACTCAGCAGCTCCCTGCAGCATTGACGTTCCCCCTGTCATAACTATCCCTGATGAAACAAGCTCTTCAAAACCACTGTCTCTAACAATCTCTGCGATCAAAGAATAGAGTTCTTCAATTCTGGGCTCAATTATCTGAGCTAAGGATGCCCTCGAGAGTATTCTGTTAGGTCGATCACCGATACCCGGAACATTAATATTTTCATTTGTTTCAACCAAACCTTGCTTACATATCCCATGTTTAATTTTTATTTTCTCAGCTTCGAATGTAGGTGTCCTCAAGGCCATGGCAATATCATTGGTAACTTGATCACCTGCTATCGGAACAACGCCCGTATGCCTAATTGAACCTCCTGAGAAGACAATCACGTCAGTAGTTCCTCCTCCCATATCAACCAAAACGGTACCAAGTTGTTTTTCATCCTCAGATAAAATGGCATTTGACGAAGCCAAAGACTGCAGTATGATTTGACTAACTTCTACTCCACAACGTTTTATGCACTTAACTATGTTCTGCGCCGCACTAGCCGCACCTGTAACTATATGCACACGAACCTCTAGTCTTACACCACTCATCCCGATTGGCTGCTTGATATCTTCCTGACCATCAACGATAAACTCTTGCGGCAAAACATGAAGAATTTTTTGGTCGGATGGAATATTTATCGCCGTTGCTGTTTCAATGACTCTGTTTATATCGGATTGGGAAACTTCTTTATCTCTAATTGCCACCATTCCAGTGGAATTAAAACTACGTATATGGCCACCCGCAATACCAGTCCAAACAGTTTTAATTTTGTATCCTGCCATCAGTTCTGCTTCTTCTATAGATTTCTTTATCGATTCAACAGTTGCATCGATATTATTGATTGCACCGCGCCTTAGACCTATTGATTCGGATTCACCCAATCCAACGATCTCCATTTTATCCTCTTCGTCTGTTCTTGCAATTACAGTTACAATTTTCGAGGTGCCAATATCTAACCCAGCAAAAAAACTTTCTTTTTCTTTTACAATCATCCTAAGGCTAACTCCCTGTATTTCATTAGACATGGCTGACTGTTATTATCTGCCAGTGAGTTATTTTTTTTGTGTTTAGTCCTAATAGCAAACCCTTTCGCGTACCGGAGATCAACGTAACCGATTTCAGGCGATCTAACACCTTTTTCTGCAAGCTTATTTGCTAAGCTCGAGTAGGATTTAGTGAAATTCTCCAGCCTATAATTCATCGGTCCTTGCAAATCGTCTCCACCAAACCGTAAAGTCATTCCCTCAGTAGTTTTTGCTTCCCATGAAAATTGCTCTGTTAATTTCAAATGCAAAAGTTGTTTGTTTATGGTTGTTAAAAGATTATTGGTTTCCTCAGCCCTAGCAATAACCTTACTTAAAAAATCCTTTGGCCCGTCAATTCTTATTAAGTAGCAACCTAATTTTTTTTCTACTTCCCTGTAAGCACTTACTGGAATATTAGTAACCTCTCCCAACTCTGATATGAGGTGTTCATTATTCCACAGCGCGATTATACGACGCTCTTGCAACCTAAGAACTATAGTGTCTGGCCAAACTCTCCTGACAACTACTTGTTCAACCCATGGATTGTCGAGAATTAGCTCAACCATCATGTTCAAATCTGTGCTTAAGGTAGTTCCATTCAATGTAGTTTTAATCACCTGTTGAATTTCTTGCGTATCTAAATTTGGATTATCGCTATTCACAACCTCAAGAACGACATTTTTCAAGGTAAAGTGCTTATGGGAAATAACCCATGAATAACAGAGGAATAAGAGATATAGAAAAGTTAAACTGCCAATAACTAAAGAAAATAAATTCAAAGCTCTCGGAGTGTTCCATGCATGCAAAATTAGTTCCTTTAAATACTTAATATGCATTGTTAAACCTCATTTCGAGCGACGCGCTATTTAAAATCTTTAACACTAGATCATCAAATGTGAGCCCTGTTTTTGAGGCAGCCATGGGAACTAAAGATTTTTCTGTCATGCCTGGTACAGTATTTAATTCGAGAATTTCTGGCTCTCCATTTTCATCCCAAATAAAATCTACTCTTGCCCAATGTCTACATCCGAGTGTTTTGAATGCTTTAACAGATGACTCTTCGATATTTCTAATTATGTCTAACGGCAATTTTGCGGGGCAAATATATTTAGTTTTATCGCCTTCGTATTTATTATAAAAGTTATAATTCCCGCCGGGGGCTATAACTTCCACAATTGGTAAAGGGACAGGAGATTCCGAAGGTCCTAACTGTAAAACTGCACAAGTAAACTCTCTCCCAGAAACAAATTTTTCCAATATCATTTTTTCTCCGAATTCTATGACTTTTCTTCTGGCTTGCTCAAGGTCCTCTGGTTTCTCTACTTTTTCAACTCCTAAAGAGGAACCTTCAGAGTTCGGTTTCAAAATTGCTGGAAGAATATCCATATTCCTATTAAGATCGATTCTTTCATTTCCTATCAAAGTTAAAAATTTTGGCGTCCTCAGGCCAACCGATTTAAAAATACGCTTGGCCTGTATTTTATCCATTGCAAGCGCCGAAGAAGCCAACCCGGAACCTGTAAAAGGAATTCCCAGATATTCTAAAATTCCTTGCACATGGCCATCCTCCCCAAACGCCCCATGAAGCGCGATAAAAACTCTTGTGATGTTTTCATCGACAAGTTGGGTAAGTGGTCTAAATTTTGGATCAAATAATACGGCATTGATATTCTTCCTTTGTAACGCTTTCCAAATTGCCTGACCTGATTTTAAAGAGATATCTCTCTCACTTGAAAAACCTCCTATTAAAATGGCTACTTTATGTTCATTTGTCATAGCCACCTCGTTCCACTTCATTTTTTATAAGGTTTGTTAACCTGCTAACAGAACCAGCTCCCATCAACAATACAATATCTCCCGATTCAAGAATTGAAAAAATCATATCCAGAGCTTCAATCTCATTCGGTACAACAAACGGATTCACTTTTTTTAAAATACGGATTGATCTAGCTAGAGTTTTTGAATCTGCGCCCATAATTTCATCTTCCCCAGCTGAGTAAACTGGCAAGAGTATTAAGGAATTCACCTCACTTAATACTTTTGTGAATTCTTCAAAAAAATCTCGTGTTCGTGAGTATCTGTGGGGTTGGAATATCAAAAGAACTCTCTGATTAGGAAAAGCCTCTTTACATGCCTCTAGTGTTACCTTAATCTCTGTCGGGTGGTGGCCGTAGTCATCTATTAGTTTAAATTCTTTTCCACAGTTTGTTGAAAAAACACCGTGGTACTGAAACCGTCTTTCAACTCCCTTGTATTTTAGTAAACCTTTTTTGATACTCTCGTCTACTACTCCTAACTCTCTTGCCACGGCTACTGCAAAAAGACTATTAATAACATTATGCTTACCAGGCATCGGTAGAATTATTTCGAGATCGTTGTAGTTTTTTTGCCTAACAGAAAATTTTGTTCTGAGGACATCACTCTTAATATTAATTACCCGAATGTCTGATTCCTCTTGTTCCCCAACAAGAATAGTTTTTCTGCCGAATTCAGGTGCTAATAATCGGACCGTCTCATCACCTGATGAAGAGAAAACAGTTCCATAAAACGGTAATTTGTGTACAAAAGATACAAATGCTGATCTAAGTTTTTCAATATTGTTATCGTAAAAAGCAAGATGATCATTATCAATGTTTGTGATCACTCCTAAGACTGGCATTAAGTCTAAAAAGGATCCGTCAGACTCGTCAGCCTCTACAACAAGATATTCACCTTTTCCTAACCGAGCACCAGTTTCGGCACCCATCAATCTTCCTCCTAATACATACGTAGGATCGAGTCCAGCACTTGCCAAAACGCTCGAAATCATACTAGTGGTTGTTGTCTTTCCGTGGGATCCTGCTACAGCAACCCCTTGCTTAAATCGCATCAATTCTCCCAACATAGATGCACGAGGGACAATTGGAATTTTTAATTTTTTCGCATTGACGATTTCTGGGTTATCAATTTTTATTGCGCTGGAAATAACGCAGACATCGGCTCCAATAACATTATCAGCATCATGATCTGTAAAAATTTTCGCTCCTTGACTACCTAGTCTTTTTGTTGCGACCGACTCTTCGATATCCGTCCCTTGTACATTAAACCCCTGATTAAGAAGTACTTCAGCAATACCCGACATGCCTGAACCACCAATGCCGATAAAATGAATTTTTCTTATTTTATTTTGCATTAAGTGCCTTTATAACTTCATCGGAAATAACTTTTGCAGAGTTGAAGCGAGCTAACTCTTTGGCTTTATGAGCCATATCTATTAACTTTTCCCGATTTATCGCACACAAAAAAGAGATTAACTCAGCTTGAAACGATGCGTTTTGCTTAATAATTTTCGCTGCGGACAAATTTTCTAAAATACGTGCATTTCGTTCTTGGTGATCGTCAATAGCATTAGGTAGAGGAACTAAAACTGAAGCTACACCAACTGCAGTTAATTCACTAATAATTCCTGCCCCAGATCTTGAAATAACCAAGTCAGCCCATTGATACTGCTCCACTATTCTCTCAAAAAATGGTTTAACAACAGCAGTCACTTTTAGTCTTCTGTATGATTTGATTACTTCATTTTGATTATCGTTACCAGTCTGATGCACTATGGAAAAAAACTTTTTATTTTCATCTTGTAGAAGGGAGAAGCACTCTGGTAGTCTTTTATTTAGAAAAAGAGCGCCCAGGCTGCCTCCTAGAACAAGAATATTTAATTGTTCTCCTTTTCTTGTAAACGAGGGTGGACTTGTTACTAAATCCTCGAATTCCTTCCGAAGAGGATTTCCAACCGGTATTGCTCTATTGCTAGAATACGTCGTAGCATTAAAATTCAGAAAAATTGTTTTAGCAAATGGCTGTAACACTCTATTTGCAGTGCCCATAACTGCATTCTGTTCAACAACACAGAATGGGATAGACAGAATCTTCGCGGCCAGCCCAAAGGGTACTGTCAAGTATCCCCCACAGCATATAACATAGGACGGACTCTGTTTCTGAAGAAACATAAAAGCATTAAAAGCTTCTACTAAAAGTCTAAATGGAAAACTCATCAAGCGCCACAAACCTAACCCTCTGACACCTTTGAATTCTGAGAAAAATAAATTGATTGATTTTTTATGTAATGCTTGTTTCTCAAGCCCTCTTTTTGTCCCCATCCATAAGATTTTAATTTTTTGATCTAACAATTTTTCAGCAATCGCCAGGCCTGGAAAAATATGACCGCCAGTTCCTCCTGCACAAACCAAAACTTTAGTTTTTTCTGACCTCACCATGCTTTTCCATTTATTCGTTTTTTTCGCGGAGAAAATTTATTTTCTATGTCTATCCGTAACAAAATCCCCATACTTAAGCAAACAATTACCATCGAACTTCCTCCATAACTAATGAAAGGTAGAGTTAACCCTTTGGTTGGAAGTAGTCCAGTATTTACACCAACATGAATCAGCGACTGTATACACAACGATGCGCCTATTCCTTGCGCAAGCAAGCCAGCAAATAACCTATCCTGCGCCATGGCCTCACGACCAATATTGATCGATTTGATTATAACGAAAGCAAAGATAATCACTACAATAAAAACTCCTACAAAGCCTAACTCTTCACCGACAACAGAAAAGATGAAGTCTGTGTGCGGGAGAGGCAGATGTCCGAGTTTTGCGGACCCTAAACCAATACCGGTTCCAAACATGCCTCCGTTTCCGAAGGCAACTAATGCCTGGCACAGTTGCCAACCGGCATTTTTACTGTGTTCTAATGAACACGGGTCCAGATATGCAAGCAAGCGGTTTAACCTAAATTGAGTGAAGAGTATGATCAAAAAAACACCCGATATCAGAAAGCAGGTCACTCCTGCAATAGCTCGTATTGTCATGCCCCCCAAAAAAAGAACGACTATTACGGAACTGCAAATAATAATTACTGAGCCAAGATCAGGTTGATACATTAACAAGGTCACAATCAATAACAACACTAAGCCAATTGGACCCATCCCACGAACTATATCTTCAGTGATACGTTCTTTATGACGAACAGCGTATCCGGCTGAGAATATTACTATGAGCAGCTTCATTAACTCAGCTGGTTGAAATGTAAACTTGCTGATGTTTAATGATCTTACTGCTCCATCGACTAACACATCAGAACCTCCAAACACTTTTTTAAAAAAAACAATCAATAAAAGTAAAATGCCGAATAACAGAAAAAACCCAGAGCTCTTTTCTACAATACTTATTGGTATTTTCAAAAATATAACCATAACTAATAAGCCCAACAATACATGAACAGGATGCATCCCAAGATTGTAAAGCTCAAAAGATAGGTCGCTATCGCTAGGCAATGGAAGTCTTGCAGAGTAAACCATCACCGTTCCTAGTGCCAACAGAGTCAATGTTGTGAAAATCAGAGATCGATCGATGTTGATATTATTAAACATGTCCGCACTCCGCAAAGCAGCTGAGAACTGCTTTATGATACTCATTCCCCCGTTCAGCATAATCCTTATATAGATCTTTACTAGAACAAGCTGGCGATAGGAGGACATTGATTTCCTCATGTGAAAATCTATTTTTTTTGGATAAATGTTTCTTAATTAAAATAACTGCTTCTCGCACATTTTCGATAGTAAAGTGAGCTATGTTGTATTTCTCAAAATATTCCTTAAATTGATTTTTATCTTTGCCATAAACATAGGCTACGATATTCCGGTTTTTCAAAGCATCTATTAAAGGGGCTAATCTTTGATTTTTTAGATCTCCGCCGAGTATTAGTATCAAAGGATCCGAAAGGGTTTGTAATGCAAATATAGTTGCACTTATATTTGTTGCTTTACTGTCATTTAAGAAGCGAAGCTTATCATTAAAAAAAACTTCCTCCATACGATGGCCTGGTATCTTAAAAAAATTTGAAATATCTTTCATTTCCAAAATATTTTCAATCATGATGCTACAAATTGAAAAACAAGCCAGTAAGTTGATCTGGTTCTGCTTACCTAGAGGGTTGGTGTCGCCAACTTTTATAATAGGTAAAATCTTGCTATTTTCATCGTATGCACAAAACCATTCTTCATTATTATGATTCGCTATCAGAACATCTAATTTTGCTTTATTTTTGGAGAGGCCAAAATAAATTGGTTTTGGCATTTTCTCTTCTGAAATCGACGAAGCCATGTGCCGTTCAACTCGTATCCTAAGGTCGACATCGTCGGCATTGATAATTGGCGTACCGCTCAGATGCGGAAAGCCAAAGATCTTCAATTTCGAATTAAGATACTCCTCCTCTGAAGAATGCCAATCTAGGTGATCACTTGAAAAGTTTAAAATTACTGACGCATCAGATTTGAAATCATTAGACAGGAATAGCTGAAAGCTAGAAATCTCCAGAACCCAAAAAGCTGGAAATTTTCCGTGCTGCGTCCTCTCCATTAAAGCCTCTAAAAGGGAGGTCCCCACATTTCCTGCCAGTTCAACATCATAACCAAGATTTTTTAAGAGATCTTTAACCATACTTACAACCGTTGTCTTCCCATTGGTCCCAGTTACCGCGATGATCTTACTTTTGACCGTTGTTTTGTTTTTCGACATCTCAAGGGCGGAAAAGAATAGGTCTACTTCTGTCCAAATTGGAATTCCATGATCACTGGCAATTTTATTTATTTTAAAAAAGTTATTCTCTGATTTTTCGTGCGGACTGAGGCCAGGGCTAACAACGACTCCATTATATTTCCCCAAACTTATTTTTGAGAAAATGCAACTGGGAAAAAAAGTTACATTACTAGGAAGATTTTTCTTTATTTTGATTTTCCTTGAATCCACTAAATCTATGTCGCAGTCAAAAGTGCTTAACCATTCCGCACACGCCCTACCAGATATACCAGCTCCGACTACGAGAATTTTTGGACATTTTTGTTCTAAAAGTAATGAGTTAAGTTCCATAAATTTCTTATCTTATTTTCAATGTCGCCAATCCAATTAAGACGAGAATCATAGTTATAATCCAAAAACGCACAACTACCTGAGTTTCCTTCCAACCGGTTTCCTCAAAATGGTGATGCAGAGGAGCCATTTTTAAAATTCGTTTCCCTTTGCCAAATCTTTTTTTTGTATATTTATAGTATGTAACCTGTAGCATTACAGACAGGGTTTCTATCACAAATACACCTCCCATAATAAATAAAACTACCTCTTGCCTTACTATAACGGCAACTACCCCTAACGCTCCACCAAGAGCCAGGGCGCCAACATCCCCCATAAATACCTGGGCAGGATATGCATTAAACCAGAGAAAAGCTAAACCAGAACCGACTATTGCAGCACAGAATATTGTCAATTCTCCGGCACCGGGAATATATGGTAAAAACAGATATTTAGAAAACAGAATATTTCCAGCTACGTAAGCAAAAATTCCCAGGCCACTGGCTACAAGCACACTAGGTAAAATTGCAAGGCCATCTAGTCCATCAGTTAAATTTACTGCATTGCTAGTTCCTACAATCACAAAATAGGATAGGATAACAAAACCAAATAACCCAATTGGAAGATAAAAATCTTTAAAAAATGGTACAGTCAGACTAATTTCTTTCGGGAAGCTCATTAGCGGATCCATTAACCAACTTTGAAAAAGAATAAGCGCCTGGGAATTGTTTTCAGTTGGTATTGAAAATACAAGATACAAAGAAGCAAAGAAGCCAATCAAACTTTGTAACAAAAATTTTAAACGTGCTGAAATTCCTGCGGATGATTCTTCTCTGATTTTTTTCAAATCATCATAAAATCCAACAAGGCCTAAACTTAACGTTACAAGTAGAGCCACCCAGACATAACGATTTGATAAATCTGCCCATAGAAGCGTGGTGGAAGTAATTCCTGTAAGAACAAGGGAACCTCCCATAGTCGGTGTCCCTGTTTTTTGCAAGTGTGATTGTGGCCCATCTTCTCGTACGGATTGGCCAAACTTTATTGCTGACAAATATCTAATCATAATAGGACCTAAAATCAATCCTATAAATAACGAGGTTAGAGTTGCCAAGACCGCTCGTAGCGTGATGTAATTGAATACAGAAAAGAAAGAAATGTATTCACTTAACCACGTTGTGAACATGAGCAACATTAATTTAGCTCCTTCTTAAGTAAACTCTTCACAACTTTTTCTAAGCCATTGAATCGGGATCCCTTAAACCACACTGCAACCTCTTTTTTAGGGTGAGATTCGATCTGTCTATTGATCCAATTATTAATTTCGTTAACTAATAAACTGTCATTCAAACAGTGAAAACCAACCCTTAGCTTCTGTGACGCTTTGGCGAACTCTTTACCAATGAGAAAAACTTTTTCAATTTTTTGTGACGCCTTTGTAAGTACCTCTGCATGGGAATGAGCAGACTTTTCTCCCAACTCTCCCATATCAGCAAGTACCATACACTTTGTAACTTGTAGTTTGCCTAAGGCCTCAATGGCGGCTAGCATTGAATCGGGATTTGCGTTGTACGTATCATCGACAAAAAAAACTCCTCGCCTAAAAGGGTAAATTACTCCACGTCCATCAATTGGCAGAAAATCTTCTAATGACTCTACTATTTTTTTGTGAGGTATTCTAAGTCTATCTGTTACAGCAAAGGAACTTAATGCATTCAAAGCATACTGCTTTCCTAAACCCTGTAAATTAATAATTAACGAGTCCGACCATGCCTTCCCTTGCACTTCCATAATCAAAGGATAATCCTGGACAATTTTTCCCGTGACATAGTTATAATCTTTAATAAATAAATTATTAAACTCGCCGTAAATACCAAAACGAATAACATCAGACCCAACACTTTGTGCTTGATTTAACCAAATTTCCTCGTGATTAGAATCTGCGGGAATGACCGTAGTCCCACTTGACTGAAGGGCTTTAATAGCCTTCCCATTCTCGTTCGCAGTGATAGATACAGAATTTAGAAATTCTTGATGATCCCTTTGAGCATTTGTTATTAGCACAAGATTTGGTTTAACTTTTTTCGCTAGTCGATCAATCTCACCCAATGTATTCATACCTATTTCCAAGACAACGTGTTTGGTCCTCTCGTTAATTCTCAAGAGATTTAACGGAACACCAATTTGATTATTCTGATTTGCACGTGTAATGACTAACTCACTACTGTGAAATACAGAACCTAAGATGTGAGCAATCATTTCCTTTGATGTAGTCTTTCCGTTAGAGCCAACTATACTAGTTACAAAAGGGTTGAATTTATCTCTGTGCCACTGAGCAAAATCAAGGAGAAAAGAACTTGTATCATCTACGCATACTAGACAGAAGTTTTGATCGACCAATGAACCTAAATTTGCATCAACTTTATTTGAATCAACAACAGCACCTATTGCATTATTAATTTTTGCCTGCTTGACAAAATCATGACCATCAAATTTGTCTCCTTTGAGGGCAAAAAACAAGCTGTTTTTATCTGCTGACCTGCTGTCAGTCGTAATATTAGAGATTCTTGGATGCGAATATTGTGATTGGTTAGTCACCATACATTTCGTCGGAAACTCCCGATCTATTTCTCCAAAAGAAGTCTCTAAATCTATTTTATAAAGGCTACAATTTAAAGAAGTTGACATTAATTAATACCCTTCTCAATTAGCTCTTCTACAACTCTTTTGTCACAAAATTCAAATAAGACGCCTTTGATCTGCTGGGTCTTTTCGTGTCCCTTTCCTGCAATTAGCACAATGTCATTTTTGTCTGCCTTTGTTATTGCAACTTCAATTGCTTTTCTTCTATCGGGTATGGGAAGCCAGCTGCTCTTCTTTTTTAAGCAAATCCCTGACATGATGTCCTGAGATATCTTATCGATGGACTCTTCCCTCGGATTATCTGAAGTAATGTATCCGTGATCTGCATAGGAGGCTGCTATTTTCCCCATAACGGGTCTTTTTTTTATGTCTCGATTGCCACCACAGCCAAAAACACATATTAGATTGCTAGAGGATTTCTTTTTCAATCGATCTAGAGTCTGCAAAGTAACCTTCAATGATTCTGGGGTATGCGCAAAGTCAATACACACTAAAGGTAAATTTTCTCTATCTAATAAATCAAAACGGCCCTCCGGTAACCTGCAGTCACGGAGGATTGCTCCAGCATTACTTACCGTTAAATTATCCGCAAGTATGCCGGCTACAAGGCTGAGGTTTTCTAGATTGTGTTTACCAAAAATTTTAATAATAAATGGCTCAGATTCCTCATTATTTTTAATCACAGAAACTAGGGTCCCCAATCGCGACACATTTTTTTCAACCACCAAAATCTTTGACGTTAAATTTGAAGATTTATCGGGAAAAGCCTTAATTCCAACTGATATTTTTTTTGCGTCAGACTTTTCTATCGTTTCATACACTAATTGAATTTCAGAATGCTTAAAGCGGTTTTTCTCAGTGAATACTATGTTAGTTAATGCTGGATGGGAAAAAAGTTGAGATTTAGAATAAGCGAGATTTCCTAGATTTCCATGTAGATCTAAATGATCACTACCAAGATTAGTGAATACAGCGGTTTTTATATTTGTGCCTTGAAGTCTCTGGGTGATTATTCCGATGGAGGATGCTTCCAGAAAAACCTTTCCTATCTTTTCATTCCTTAACTTATCAAAAATACCCTGTAAAATTACGGCGCTAGGTGTTGTTAAGTTAGACGGACCATAATCCTGTAACACTACCTCTTTTTGATTTTTCCTATAGATTACAACACCCAAAGTTCCGATGGCCGCGGAATCTTCAAAAGAATTCGCCAAAATACTTGCCGCTAAATTTACAACTGTTGTTTTCCCGTCTGTTCCGGTTACTGCGGTTACATTTAACTCATCGGAAGGATTGTTATAAAAACCTGCAGCAATGAAGCCAATATAGTCTTTCAAATTTTCCCAGAAAAAGGTCTTGCAATACTGTGGAAGATTTCCTAATAATCGACGGATTTTTTTGTCGGTAATAATTGCATGTGGGGAATAATCCCTGATTTTGTTTATCAAAAAATCAACACCAAAATTTTCACCCGGCAATAAAACAAAAACATCTCCTTTTTTTAGAAACTTTGTATTGTCCGTTAAATTTGAATTAGGGAATAAGTGAGATATTTTTTGACCAAAAGCTATAGCATCATCCTTAAATTTAGGATTCCAATCAACCGAAATTCTTCTAGAGTAGTTGTAGATAGGAGCCATCATCTTTTTCCAACTACTTGTGCATTTTTTGGGAAAATTTGATCATTTGGATCAGGAGACATTTGAAAATCTCTTAATGCCGATGCTGCTATTCTTGAAAAAATTGGCGCTGCAACTTTGCCGCCGGTTTTAGATTTGGTAGGTTCGTCCACCCTTATCGCAGCAATGAAACGTGGGTTACTACTTGGTGCAAACCCCACGTATGAGGCGATGTATTTATTTGTAGAGTATTTCCCATTCTCAATTTTTCGTGTGGTGCCGGTTTTTCCAGCAACTGAGTAACCGTCTACTCTTGCTGCCTTTCCAGTTCCATTGACCCCGGAGGCCTCAACGAGCATTTTCTCCATTTCTGTAACTACGTAGTCTGAAAAAATTGGAGTTTTTTGACCCACCCGATCAAGAAAAGAGATTTTAATTGGAAGAATGTAACCGTTTTGTGTGAAAACGGTGTAGGCTCTTGCGAGCTGAATTAGAGTTACGTCAACACCATAGCCATAGGAAATAGTTGCCTGATTTATATCTTCCCACGATTTCCATTTTGGCAAAGTGCCATTTCGCATACCCAACAACGGCAAATCGGGAGATTTCCCAAATCCGAGTAAATTCAGATAATGATACATTGCATTTGAAGGGATTTTTAAAGCTACTTTCACAGTTCCCACATTGCTTGACTTTGCTAATACCTCCCTAACCGTTAATTTCCCAAAAGAACGTTCATCTCGTAGTTTTTTTCCATTCACGTTAATAAAACCAGGGGCTGTCTGAATTACGGAACTCGCGGTTATAATACCCTCTTGCAAGGCCGTAGCTATGGCAAAAGGCTTTAGTGTAGATCCAGGTTCGTACTGATCAGTAATAGCTCTATTTCTTACCTCATCTAAATTTAAACCCTTCCTGTCATTCGGGTCGGCGGCCGGAACATTTACGATAGAAAGAATATCTCCTGTTCTTGCGTCCAACAAAACTATTGATACGGATTTGGCTCCGTAATCTCTCTTAGCGGCTAATGCCTCTCTATAGACGATTGACTGAATACCGGCATCAACTGTTAGCTGAACATCTTGACCAGGTTCTGGTGTTCTCACGACCATCTCGTCAAAAGCAACATTACCACTTTCTATTAATAACTTCTTTTGCCCTGGACTACCCCGTAAATAATGATCAAAAGATTTTTCAATTCCTTCAATACCCCTGTCATCATCAACGGAGGTCAGGCCCACAAGAGTTGAAAATGCCTCCTTAAATGGATAATCTCTCTGGTAAATTTTTTCAAATTCGACTCCATTCAACTTTAGGCGCCTTATTTCTTCTACTACCTTCTTGCCTACGGAATTTTCTAACCGAAAATACCGGGGAGCTTCTCGTATTTGATCCAAAAGATCTACCGGGTTATAGCCCACGAGAGAGCTGAACGATGTTAGTGCCTCACCTTCATAAGTAAACTTAGCCGGAATAATACCTACTTTATAGTTCAATACACTTGATGCAAGAATCTCTCCATTTCTGTCAAAAATCTTACCTCGAATGGCTGGCATTTCAACATACTTCGTATATTTTTTTTCTGCCTTCCTTTGCCACTGTTCTACATTCAGAAATTGCAAATAAAATGCCCTACAAATCACAATAAAAAAAGCAAATAAAAATACTACCAGGGTTATTTTCGAACGCCATGCCGTTGCCCTTCGGATTTCTAGTGTCGAGTAGCCTATTTTATTAGAGGTTTGTATTGACTTTAACCTCATTTACTTAGTTCTACTTTCAATGTGATGGTGTTCTTTAAACTGATCGGAACCATATTTAAATCATTTTCTGCAATCGACTCGATCCTTGCCTTGTCCCTAAGTTTGCTCAACAATTTTTTATGATCAGTAATTTCTTCTTGAAGCTTTTGTTGATATTGAATTTGCCTTTGAGATTCTTCATAGAGGACCCTATATGCGTGCCGTGAATCTATTAACGAGATTGATGATGCAGCAATTAAAAAGATCAAAACAATATCTCTTATTCCTAAATCCATCCTTTACTCCTGTTCAGCACAAACTATTTCTCCCACTCTCAATAAAGCACTCCTTGAACGAGGGTTTTCTTGAATCTCCTCTCTAGAAGGTTTAATTTTTTTAATTTCTTTAATCATGCAATTTGGAAACTTAATCGAGTCCTTATCAGAAAAAAAACCTAATCGTTTTGGATGACTACTATAGTTATCGCTCTGGACTTCTCGAGGTCGCATAGAAAACTTTACTAGCCTATGTTCTAAGGAATGAAAACTGATTACAGAAAGACGCCCATAATGGCTCACAATTACAGGAATTTGTTTTAAAAGGTCTTTTAATTCCTCTAATTCGTTATTAATGCAAATTCTAAGTGCTTGAAATGTTTTCGTAGCAGGATGAGTTTTATAATAATGTCGTCTTCTTTTCCCATCTATCACACCGAACACAAGATCAGCAAGTTCTGAAGTTGTTTTGGGAAACTGTTTACTTGCATTACAGTCTTTGTTACCCCTTCGGAGAACCAACTCCGCGGCTATAAAAGAAGATAATTTCTCGTCTCCAAAGTCTTTTAAAACTTTTTCAATTTGTAAGGAGGTGGCTCCCATCAACCATTCGTAAGCTGTTTGACCTGTAGAAGTATTCATTCTCATGTCCAGTGGGCCTGTCTTTTGAAATGAAAACCCTCTATCAGCAGAATCAATCTGCGGGCTGGAAATACCAAGGTCCAGCAAAACACCATTTACCTTTTCTATTTTTAAACTTTTTAATAAATTACTTAATTCTGAAAAACTTCCGTGATAAAGGAATAGTCGTTTATCATTCAAAGCCTTCGCATACTCGATAGCTTCAGGATCTTTATCTATCGCAATTAACCTCCCATCAAATCCTAAACGAGATAATATTTCCAAGCTGTGGCCGCCTCTGCCAAAAGTTGCATCAACATAAGTTCCGCCGGGAAAAATATTCAACCCGTCAACCGCTTGTTCGAGAAAAACTGGTTGGTGTAAATAATTCCCTCGTGAATCTGAAGATGTTTCATTCATTTTTAGCCCTGACAATTTCCTTGTGACGCCCTAATCTTTCTGCATCCCAAATTTCCAGATTCTCTCCTACTCCCAGTAAAATAATCTCTTTGTTAATGCTAGCTCCGGATCTGAGCATAGGAGCAATAAGGACTCTCCCAAATTTATCTAACTCGGGTGTATCACTCAAACCTATCCAGAATCTCTTTTCAATTTCCGTACCGGACTTCAAAAGAATTCTTGTCTTTTCTGTCCAAATATTGTGGGGCATCATTACTAAACAACCAAAGTTACTCTCAACAATCGCCAAATAAGTCAGTCCATTAGGGACAAGAAGGGGCCTATACTTTACCGGAACGGTAATTCGGCCTTTAGAATCTAAGCTGAGTGACGAGATTCCGTGGAACATTTTTTTTACGGTGAAGTAATTGGTTAAGTCAAAATAAAAAACATATGAAATTAAAGCTATTTTTCCACAAAAATGCACAAAAATGCACTTATTCCCACTTTAGAAGAAAGGTAAAAAATGGTCAAGTAATTATGTAAAATTAAAGATAATTAGGTAGTTAGAGCTAGAATTTTTCAATACAATAACAGACTGGAGTACTTTTCTTACCATAACTCAATATCAGATTCATTTCATAAATTAATACTAGGGGCAAGTAGTAAAAGTGGTTGATTTAAATATATACAATATCATTATAATTTTCATTACTTTATCTTTTTTATTTCAAGTAATTTTAGATAAAATACAGGTTAAATATCTGATAAAAAACATTAATTTTATCCCAGAAAGATTTAAGGTCAGTATTTCAATAGATGACCATAAGAAATCGATAGAGTACGCTAAAGACAAGCTTGATCATCGTATTAAGCGAAACATTGTGGAAGTCTTATTTTTAGGGGTTTTGACATTTGGAGGGTTTTTGGACGGCTTAACACAATATGTTTTCATGTTGAGCCTTAGCCTGGAAATCGACGCTGTTTTGGCGGGCTCGCTACTTGTTTTATTTTTTTACTGTATTGTCTTTTTAGTTGACGTTCCATTTAGCTTGTACAAGCAGTTTGTAATTGAGGAACGCCATGGATTCAACAAAATGACTTTCGCATTGTGGCTGACTGACCTTGCGAAAAACGCAGCTTTGTCGAGTGTTTTAATTTTTCCTGTTATATACCTTGTCCTTTTTTTAATCACAAGCCGAGTGGACATAGGGCCTCTATGGTGGATTCTTCTGTGGGCATTGGTTGTTCTTTTGTCTGTATCCTTTATGATTATTTTCCCATTAATTATCGCTCCCATTTTCAACAAATTTTCGCCAATAGAAAATGGACGTCTAAAGGAAAGATTAGAAAAATTGCTCACTCGATGTAAATTCAAATCAAAAGGTCTTTTTACTATGGATGGAAGTAAACGCAGCTCTCATGGGAATGCTTATTTTGCTGGAATCGGAGGTGCAAAAAGAATAGTCCTATTTGACACGCTTATAGAAAAATTAAACGAAAAAGAAATAGAAGCGGTATTAGCTCACGAGGTAGGCCATTACAAATGCGGGCATATACCTCTTCGTTTAATGCAAAGCGCTCTTATGTCTTTTGGTTTTTTCTTCTTTTTAGGTTTGTTCATTGATGAACAGTTATTCTTTCTAAGTTTTGGCATGTCAATTGAAACAACGAACCTCATAGGAAACTCGGGAATTTTATCAGCCTCATTCTTCATTGTGTTTTTTTACATCTTGCCTAACGCATTATTTCCTTTGCGTCCCCTTATAGCTACTTTGTCGAGAAAGCATGAGTTCGAAGCCGACAGTTACGCTGCCAAGAATGCGGAGGCAAGCCAACTAATTTCTGCCTTAATTAAACTTTACAAAGAAAATTCTGCCCCCGTTATTACTAATAAGTGGTTTTCTTTATTTTACGATAGCCATCCAAATGCTCTAGCTAGAATTGATGCGCTTGAATAATAAAGTGCGAAGCAAGTCTGTAGGCCGGATTCTGTCCAAATCTTTCTCAGATTCTGTGCGATCATCCATCTTGGCTTACCATTACTGACAAGCTCTAGCCACCTACCCGCATGCTCAGCCGAACAGACCTTTCAGTAATTAACCGTACACATGCCTACTTGGTGTTGCTCCAGGTGGAGGTTGCCCGTTTCACATCTGTATTTGCGAACAAATACTTCCTCGTCTCTGTGGCCCTATTCATCGCCTTCAGACATCTATGATGACCTATTGCGTACGGCCGTTAGCCGTCACCCTTGTTCTAGGAGTCCGGACCTTCCTCTACATAAAAATGCAGCGATCGCCCAACTTGCTCCGCGTCTATATAATACTCAAAAGTCGACTGAAATATCAGAAAAATATTAACTTAGGAGGTGAAAATTAAAAGATTTCTTCCCAAAAAGGAGATGATTTTACAAAATAAGTTTGTAAAATGGATTGGGCCTGCTTTGAAAAACCCTCAGTTGTGGCGTTTTAGTAGGCGAGGCGTAGCCCTTGGTGTTGCCATCGGTATTTTCTTTGGATTTCTTATGCCGTTAGCTCAAATACCTGCTTCAGCTATTGCTGCCACAATTTTCAGAGCGAACGTACCTACCGCAATTGGAAGTACCCTCGTTACAAACCCAGTTACATTTGCTCCAATATACGTTATTGCCTATAAAGTCGGCCTAGTTTTACTCGGAAAGAATCCAAATAAAGACTCTCTTGAAAAAGTTTCCCAAGGAATTACTCCCACTGATCAGACTAACACTCTCGAGAAAAAAAATAATAGAAGTCTTTTGAATAACTTCCTGAACGTAAGTAAACCCCTAGTAGTTGGGCTAGCTATCTTTGCTCTAGTAGGGGGGTTCGTTACTTACGTTGTTATCTTATGGTCCTGGTGGGTATGGATAAAAATCAAGAGAAAACGCAGAAGGAGTAAACGACAATTTAGTTGACTACCTCCCAGTCGAGGGTCTCTCCGTGAACAAATGAAACAATTTTTTTTCCTTTCTCAGTCATGAAAAAATCCTCTGGGATGTTATTCTTTCGCACCAGTTTTAATTTTTCTTTATTGACAGGCAGACCATAAAACTTAGCGCCATTTATACTTGCAAAGTTCTCAAGGTTTTCAAGCTTGCCTTCAGCAGAAAATACTTCTGCATATTTTGATAATGCATATGGAGCGGAAAAACAACCAGCACAACCGCAGCTAGACTCTTTTTCACCGATTAAATGTGGAGCCGAATCGGTACCAAGAAAGAATTTCTCATTACTGTCTGAAGTAACAGCACGAACCAAAGAACTCCGATCCGTCTCCTTTTTTAATAACGGAGCACAATATTTGTGAGGACGTAATTTTCCGGCTAAAAGATTATTTCGGTTATAAGCTAAATGCTGCGGGGTGACACTTGCAACAACATTTTCATTTTGATCATTTACAAAATTAACAGCATCAGATGTTGAAATATGTTCGAAAACAACACGTAGGTTTGGGAATCTTCTTGTCATAGAATCAAAACTCTCTTCAATAAATCTTGCTTCCCTATCAAAAACATCTATTTCTGACTTGACGCTTTCCCCGTGGACACATAATACAATATCTAGTTTTTCCATTTGCTCAAAAACTCTGTAATAAGACTCAAATTCGGAAACACCAAAAGTTGAATTGGTAGTAGCCCCTGCTGGATAAAATTTTATCGCTAAAACGTCAGGAGATTCAGAGACCTTCTTTAATTCTTGAGATGATAATTCTGAATTAAGATAGATTGTCATATAAGGGTTAAAACTCGAAGACGCATCAAAATTTTTTCCCCTAATTTTCTCCAGGGCTAACCTGTTTGCAATACAAATCCGGTTTTTGTATTCCTCTGCCATCTTTACTGTGGTGATAGGCGGCGATAAATTTGGCATCACTAAAGCCCTTTGAAAATGGTTAGATGAAGAAAAAATAACAGCCTTGAGTAAATCACCGTCCCGTAAATGAAGATGCCAATCGTCCGGTTTAATAATCGTTATTGACTTCATTAATTTATATTATTAATATTCCACGAAAATCATTCACATTAGTTAACGTCGGACCAGTAGTAATTACGTTTTTTAATGGTTCAAAGACTCCGAGCGCATCATTATTTTCTAAACATTTTTTGGGATTGACCCCCATACTAATGCTCTCTTGAATAGATGTGGGAGTGAAATATACGCCTGCATGAGGACTCACACCATCGATACCATCTGTATCACCAGCCACCCCGTAAATATTAATACTACTGTCTGTTAAGGATGAGATTTTTAAAGCAACGCTTAAAAGGAATTCGGCACATCTACCCCCTCTACCATCTCCCGAAACAGTAACAGTGCATTCGCCTCCTGATAATATAAGCAACGGTTTTTTAATATCCGTAGTATCAGATGAAGCGACTGAAAACGCCCACCCACCAATAACCTCTCCTACATCTCTTGCTTCACCAGTTATGGCATCACCCATAGAAATACAACTAATTCCCTGGGCTTCAGCGTATTTCTTTACGGCATTCAAGCTTGTCATAGCGGTAGCGATTACAGCTTCACTAACATGTCGAAGCCTAGTATCACCAGGTTTTGGATTATCTTCAATTTCTCGACGTTTCCCTTTTTCAAGATACTCTCCTATCTTAGGAGGTACATTTACTTGCCATCGATTCAAGACATCTATTGCATCCTGAAACGTACTTGGATCAGCAGAACATGGTCCTGATGCAATATCACTTGGGTTATCGCCGACTACATCTGAAATTATTAATGTGCATACAGGAGCCTTACTTTGCAACGCTAGTTTCCCTCCCTGAATCTTTGAGATGTGCTTTCTTACTATGTTTATATCTGTTATAGGAGCACCACATCGAAGTAGTTCTTTTGTTACTAGCTTTATATCGTCATTTTCTAAACCGTCAGCAGGAAGACTCAGCAAACTTGACCCACCACCCGAAATTAAACACAACAGTAAATCGTTCTCACCCAACGCACTAACACTTTCATAAATCTCTCTCGCAGCATCCTCTCCAGCATTATCTGGAACGGGATGACCTGCTTCTATGCATTTAATGTTTTTCAAAGGAAGGCCGTGCGCATAACGTGTTATAACCATCCCAGATATGTTAACTCCTGAGGCCCATTCGATCTCAACAGCTTTTGCCATACTGGCTGCTGCCTTACCCGCCCCAACAACAAGTACACGACCCTTAGGGGGTGAGGGCAAAAAGTTTCGCAGAGATTTTATCGGATTAGCCGATTCAATAGCTATGTTAAAACAATTCAGTAAAAAATCTCTAGGGTCTTTTTTGATATTCATGGCTTTGACTAAGTTTTAAATAGGCATTATACCAATACTTAGGGTTTCTCTTCACTTTGGATTCTCCAAAGTTCAGTATATTTCCCTCCAGTTTTAAGTAAATCCTCATGTGTACCTTTTTGAATGATAACCCCTTTGTCGAGAACCAGAATCTCATGAGCAGAAATAATAGTTGAAAGGCGATGAGCAATAATTAAACATGTCCTTTCAGCAGAGATAGTCAGGATGGCCTCTTGTATAGCTTTTTCAGTTTTCGAATCCAGGGCAGATGTGGCTTCATCAAATATCATAATTTTAGGCTGTTTCAATAAAGCTCTAGCAATCGCGACTCTCTGTTTTTCCCCACCG